>DASUJH010000048.1 GCA_036279355.1 Gemmatimonadales bacterium | reverse complement strand
ACTCGAGGGTGCCGTCTGGTGGATCCAGGCACACACGAAGGACGATCGCTCGTGGCGGCTTCCGGAGCTCAAGGAGATCTGGGCTGCCGAGGTGAGCGAGCGGACGCCGCTCTCCGCGGCCGATCTGACGGACGGGGCCGTGGACGTCGAGTGGTTCGTGCATGTATTCGGTCAGCTCGGCGCCGTGCGCTGGAAGACGCTCGACACGGCGGCGAAGTACGCGGCCAGCAGGGCTGGGCACACGCGCGCGCAGCTCTTCGCGCGCGCGATGGCGGGACTCGTGACGCGCGAGCAGATTCTCGCGCGCATCGACACGTCGCGCCATCAGGACTCCGTGCGTGCACTGGGGCTGCTACCACTTCCGGACGGTGACAGCGGGCAGCGTGATCTGCTCGAGCGCTACCAGCGCCTTCAGTCGTTCAAGCGCCAATCACGGAAGTTCGGCTCCCAGCGCCAACAGAGCGAGTCGAGAGCCGTCGCGATCGGACTCGCGAACCTCGCGCGCACGGCGGGCCACCGTGATCCACAGCGCCTGCAGTGGGCCATGGAACAGCGGGCCGTGGCGGACCTCGCTCGCGGGCCGGTGGTTCTCACCCGCGGAGAGGTGAGCATCACGCTCTCCATCGACGTCGACGGCGCGCCTTCGCTGCGCATCGCGAGGCAGGACAAGTCGCTCAAGGCGCTGCCTTCTGCCTTGAGGAAAGACGCCGAGGTGGGGGAGTTGAGGGCGCGTCTTCAGGAGCTCCGTCGTCAGCGCTCACGTGTTCGTGAGGCGCTCGAGGAGGCGATGTGTCGTGGCGATACGTTCCAGTCGCACGAGCTCTGCGTGCTCCTCCAGCACCCCATCCTCGCACCGGCACTCGGGGTGCTCGTCTTCATCGGCGACGGCGTCGCCGGCTACCTCGCTGAGGGCGGGCGCGCGCTGCGCGACCACGCCGGCACGCAGCACGTGCTCGGGCACGTGGAGGAGGTGCGGATCGCGCATCCGCACGACCTGCTCGTGCGCGGCGATTGGTCGGCGTGGCAGCGCGACTGCTTCCGAGCGGAGCGTGTCCAGCCGCTCAAGCAACTCTTTCGCGAGCTGTACCCACTGACCGCGTCCGAGCGCGGCACCGATCGCACCCGCCGGTACGCCGGCCACCAGGTGAACCCTCGTCAGGCCCTCGCGCTCCTGGGCGGCCGGGGCTGGGTCGCGCGCCCGGAGGAGGGAGTGAGCCGGACCTTCCACGATGAGGGGCTGACCGCACGGCTGGGTTTTCAGGAGCCGTTCTTCACGCCGGCCGACATCGAGGGACTCACGCTCGAGGACGTGATCTTCACCCGCAAGGGCGAGTGGACCGCGCTGCCGCTCGACGGCATCCCGCCACGCCTGTTCAGCGAGGCGATGCGCGACCTCGACCTGGTGGTGAGCGTCGCGCATCGGGGGGGCGTCGATCCCGAGGCAACCGCGTCGACCGTCGAGATGCGAGCGGCCCTGCTGAATGAGAGCTGTGAATTGCTCGGCCTCGCGAACGTCGAGGTCAACGGCCGCCACGCGACCATCCACGGCTCGCTGGGCGACTACTCTGTTCACTTGGGGAGCGCGGGAGTGTTGGTGCTGCCCGGGACAGCGATCCCCATCGTCGCGGTGCACTCGCAGCACCGCGGTCGGATCTTCCTCCCGTTCGCGGATGACGACCCGAAGACCGCGGAGGTGCTGTCGAAGGTGCTGCTCCTCGCGCGGGACGATGAGATCCGCGATCCCAACATCCTGGAGTGGATCAGCGCCGCGCGCGGGGGGTGATGAGTTGAGTCCCTTGGAGGATTTGCCGGTACAACCATCCCGAGTTCCCCTTCGCGACGGCCAGCCGAGCCCTCGGCAGCACTTGACCTGAAGCGCATCGGAGGTTGGCGGGAGACGCGAGCAGGCGTCGGGTGCGCACCTCCGGCCGCACTCTTGCACTGCGGCCCCTGGTGGAGCGTCCTGCATCATCCAGCTGGAGGGCACCATGGCGCCCGCTCGTCTCGCCGCACGCTTGGGCCTCGTTCTCCTCATGGCCGCCGGTCGTGCAACGGCCCAGGAGCACCCGCCCGCCGCCGCCGCGTCGCTGGGGACGGTGCATTTCGAGACCTCGTGCAGCCCCGTCGTGGCGCCCGCGTTCGACCGCGGCGTCGCGCTGCTGCACTCCTTCGAGTTCGGCGCGTCGGCGCGCGCGTTCCGCGAGGTGCTCGCATCCGACTCCACGTGCGCCATGGCGTACTGGGGGCTTGCGCTCGGTCGCTGGGGCAACCCGATGGCAACCGGGAACCGCGATGCCGCACAGCTCGAAGCGGGGCGGAGAGCGGCCGATGCCGCGGCACGGTTTGACGAACGGGCGACGGAACGAGAGCGTGGCTACGTCACCGCCGTCGCGCGGCTCTACGCTGACTACGAGCGCGTGGGCCAGGAGGCGCGCGTAGCCGAGTACGAGCGCGCGATGGCTGCCCTCGTCGCGCGGCAGCCTGCCGACACCGAGGCGAAGATCTTCCACGCAATCGCCCTCGTGGCGTCGGCGCCGCCGACCGACAAATCGTACGCGCGCCAGCTCAGGGCGGGCGCCACGCTCGAGGCGCTCTGGAAGGTGCACCCGAACCACCCGGGCCTCGCGCATTACATCATCCATGCCTACGACTACCCGGCGCTGGCGGCGAGAGCCGACGCGGCGGCACGGCGCTACGCGCGCATCGCGCCTGCGGCGGCGCACGCGCTGCATATGCCGTCGCACACGTTCACGCGCGTGGGAGAGTGGGACGCGTCGGTGGCGACGAACCGTCGCTCGATCGAAGCCGCATTGCGCAGCGGGTCGATCGCCGAGGCGCTGCACGCGTCGGACTACGTCGAGTACGCGCTGCTCCAGATGCGCCGGCTCAGCGGAGCACGCGCGGTGCTCGGCTCGCTCCCTTCTCTCGAAGCACGGCTCGATCCGAACGCCGTCACGGGTGCCGCGCCCGGCTCGGCCGGGCTGTTCGCGCTCGCCGCCATCCCCGCGCGCTACGCGCTCGAGCGACGCGACTGGGCGGCGGCGGCCCGGTTGGCGCCGCGCGCGACCTCGTTCCAGTGGACGGAGGCGATGACGTACTTCGCTCGCGCCCTCGGTGCGTCGCACACCGGCGATGTTGTCACGGCGCGGGCATCGATCGACTCTCTGGCCGCCATCGAGCAGCGGCTGCGGAAGGAGGGTGAAGGATACTGGGCGGAGCAGGTCGCCATCCAGCGGCTGGGCGCTCGCGCGTGGTTCGAGCGAGCGAATGGGCGCGATAACGTAGCGCTCGCCGCGATGCGAGAGGCTGCCACGCGCGAGGACGCGACCGAGAAGTCCGCGGTTACGCCGGGGCCGTTGGCTCCCGCGCGCGAGCTGCTTGCCGACATGCTGCTCGAGCTCCGGCGACCGGCGGAGGCGCTTGCCGAGTACCGTGCCACACTTCGCAGGGAGCCGAACAGATACCATGCGCTCGACGGTGCGCGGCGAGCAGCGGCCGCAGCGGGCGATCGTGCCTCGGAGGCGGACTACACGCGCCGGTTGCGTGCGCTCACCGGCGGCTGACCTCCCACACGCTCGATGCCTGCGCTCTGGGCGTGAGCCAGCGTGGAGTCAACCGCGCGAACGTTGCGCTGCAGCCGGCCGGCCCCGAACCGTGACACCGCCCATTCGGCGTGCTCGCACACGAGTGGTTCCGGATCATCGAGCGCCTGCCTCTGGGCGTCAGCGTCGCGCTCGTCGCCGATGTTCCCCAGCACCACGGCCGCGTTGCGCTTCAGCCCCCGCAGCTTCGCCCGTTTCATCGGCGAGCCCTTGAATGCGGCGGCGAATTCCTCCCGGCTCATCCCGAGCAGCTCCCGCGAGAGCGTCCGCGCATCCTTCCCCGCGATCGCCTCCCGCGCCGCGAACGGCGAGCCCTCAGCCAACTCCCGCGCGAACCGCACGTTCCACGGACAGACCTCCTGGGAGAATTGCCGGTATAACCATTTTGAGATCCCGCTCTCGAGCGGAGCTGGAACACTCAGAAAGGCAAAGGCTTAGCGGCCTCGCTGTCCCCGTCGCCCTTCCCGCTTCCACTCGCGCAGAGGGTTAACGAGCAGCGGCAGCGCCCGTGAAGCCTGGCGACGGTGCGGATAGTACAGGTGGTAGCCCATGGAAGCGCCCCGGAGTCCGGCCGCATGCCACAGTCTCCCGGTCGCGTCGGCCGCACTCGCCGCGACGATCTATGGACGGCACGACACTTTCGGTGTACGTTTGGGGACTGAATGTCCCGATTCTCCTCCTGATCGCGAGGCGACCGATGGCCAACGAGAACCCGAACAAGCCGGAGCACCCGCCCCATCCCTCCCACCCGCCCCACCCGCCGCATCCGGGGCCGGTCGATCCCCCCGTTCCGCCGACGCCGCGGCCGGTGGGCTAGGGATGGCGTCCCAGCCTGACGGCGCGGCATCCGAGGGCGCGGCTGACAACGCCGCGCCCTCGGATGCTTTCGACTCCCGCTGGTGGGTTCGTGACCCCGCTCGTCTCCAGCGGGAGCTGGAGGCGCTCGCGGCAGCCGGAATCGCCGCCGAGCGTGACTCGGCGGCGGAAGGGGAAGGCGTCCTGCGGCTGGACCTGACCCACCCCCCAGTCGAGGGACTCGGCCCGGATCCGGTGCGACTGATCGCGATCTTCCCGGACCACTACCCGTTCTTCCCCGTCCACGTCGAGGCGCCGGACCTCGACCTCGCGCACCACCAGAATCCGTTCGTCAAGAATCTCTGCCTGCTAGCGCGCTCGGTGAGCACGTGGCGGCCCGCGACCGATACGCTGGCGGGCATCTTGGCGGAGCAGCTCCCCCGGCTCGTGACCGTGGCCGCCACAGAGGACGCTGAGACGATGGCCGAGCTCGAGGAGCATGTGCCCGAGCCGGCCACCTGGTACTACCCGTACGAGCGCACTAGTGCCGTACTCGTCGCCGTCGAGCGTGAGAGTATCGCCGCGCGCGTCCCCGACTCAGCGACCTATGGCTCGTTCGTTCTAGGGCTAGAAGAGCTACCACGCCCGGGGGTCCCGGGAGCGTCCGCTGTGCTCCGCGGCGCGCTGCTCAGCGTACAGAACCACGCCGGACGGACGCTTCTCGAGGCACCGCCGGCGCTCGTCGAGCGCTACGCACAGCGCCCGCACGTGACCGGCTACTGGGCTCGGACGGAGCGCGCCGTCGTCGGCGCGCCCGACGAAGACCCTGCGGACGCGGTCTACAAAGCCGCCGAGCACGCCGATCCTCGCAAGCAGAAGCCTCCGGCGCTCGAGCTGCCGAACAATTATCGGCTCCGCATGCGCGCGACCCTTTTCGCCGAGGAGCAGCGGTGGCGCGGGGAAGCGCATCACGTCGGGGATGGCTGGGCCTTCGCGGTGCGCATGTACTCCGTTCCCGCAGATAGCTCCCACGGTGGGCCACGTGGCGGATTCATCCCGGCGCGCGGGGCGCGCGGCGCGCGTGGTCGAAGCTACCCCACGGCAGCGCGCCCAGCGTCGGCTAAGACAGCGCCGCACAGGTCAAACGGGCCGACCGAGCGCGTCGTCTACCTCGCTCGTCCGCAGCGGTACTTGCCGGCGGACCTGGCGCTGCGTGCCCCCGAGCTAGCCCCGCTCGCCGCCCATTCGGTGGCGGTCTTCGGCCTCGGCTGCCTCGGCGCGCCGAGCGCGTTTGAGTTGGCGCGTGCCTCTGTGGGCGGACTGCGGCTGCTGGATGGTGACCATGTTGAGGCGGCGACGACGCTGCGCTGGCCAGTAGGGCTAAGCGCCTTCGGCTGGCCGAAGGCCGCCGTCGTCGCGGGCTTGGTCAAGAACGACTACCCCTACGTGCGCGTCGAGGCGGAGATCGTGCACCAGTTCGGGGACGTGCGTCGGCTGGCCGGGCGCACCGACGCGCCGAAGGGCATGCCCGTCGTCACCGAGGCCGACATCATGACGAAGATGCTGGCCGGCGCCTCGCTGCTTTATGACGCGTGCGCCGAGCGGGGGGTCCAATACTTCCTCTCGCAGGCCGCGCGGGCGCGCGGGCTCCCGTACGCTGGCGTTCAAGGAACGCCCGGCGGCTGGGGCGGTATGGTTGTCTGCGTGGACCCCGCCCGCACCGAGGGCTGCTGGGGCTGCCTCCAGCACTGGCTCGGTGTGCCTACCGCCCAGGGCGGAATCCCGGGCCCGCCGCAGGACCCGCTGCGCGGAGACGTTGGCGTGGAAGGCTGCGCCGAGCGCACCTACGCGGGGGCGAACCCGGACCTAGGCGAGGTAGCGCTCATGGGCGTGCGCATGACCATGGGGATACTCGCCAACATGGCCGGTGCGGCGGGCGAACCCGCAGACCGCCCGCGCTACCCGCGCGCGCCGTGGGACGTGGCTGTGCTCTCGCTCCGCGACGCGGCCGGACGGCTGATCGCGCCGCGCTGGGATACCTTCGACCTGCGGCGCCACCCGAGTTGCACGCTTTGCTCGCCTGCCGGCAGGCACGGGGGGGCCTAACTGTGGCGAGAGCCGCGCGTGGGTCACGGGTAGGGCATCGGCCGCCGACCCTGTGGCTCGCGCGTGACGCCCACGCGGCGATGCTCCGGGAGGCGGTGCAGCGACATCCACACGAGACGGGCGGCGTCCTGCTCGGATATGCGGGCGACGGCGACGACGTCGTGGTGACCGCGGTCGTGGGGCCGGGGCCGAACGCGGTTCACGAGCGGAGCCGCTTCGTCCCGGACCACGCCCACCACGAGTCGGAGGTCGCACGCCTCTACGAGCAGTCGGGCCGCCGCTGGACCTACCTCGGCGATTGGCACACGCACCCCGACACGATGGCCTACCTGAGCGCTACTGACGCAGAGACCCTCGAGAGCATCGCCGGCGCCGAGGCAGCGCGCGTGCCGTGGCCCGTCATGGTGATTCTCGGGCAGCACCCCGGCGCCCCGGTCGGTCGGGAGCGCCCAAGACGGCTCGCCGGCGAACACTGGTACGTCCGCGCGTGGCGCTACGCTAGGCGGCGCGCCTTATTGGGCCGCATCACGCGGGGGCGGCCCACGGACGCGGACGCTCGGCGCTGCGAAGTGGCGTTGTTCAACGCGCCGGCCTGAGCCACGAGACCGAGCACCGCTGAGTTCAGTTCCGCGCGCACCGCCGCGCCCGCCTCAACCTCTAGGCGGGCGCGGACGGCGACGGCCGCCGTCCGGGACCGTGACGGACAGAGCGCCCAGGCGGCGTGCGAGCGCACAAGCAGCCTTCCC
>DASUJH010000047.1 GCA_036279355.1 Gemmatimonadales bacterium | reverse complement strand
CGATACCCCCGCGCCACGCGCACCAGCATCGCCGTCCCCGCCGGCAGCGCCAGCGCGAGCCATAGCTTGCCGCGACTCAGCCGGGTCAACAGATTCGATGACCTCCGCTCACTTGAGACTGACGTGATGCGTCGCGCGCAGGCGGCCTCGTGGCTCACGGGTCCGTCGCTGGTCGACAAGACGTTCATGCTTTTCGTCGTCGCGGCACCGCTCGCGCTGAGCGCGCGGCTGCTCGATACCGACGGAGACCTCGGGCGTCATCTCAGGATGGGCGCCCTCATTCTACACCGCGGGTCGCTGGTCTTCCACGACCCGTTTTCGTACACCCGTCCCGGCGCGCCCCTCGTGCCGTACGAGTGGCTCAGCGAAGTGCTGTTCGCGCTGGCCCATCGCGCCGCCGGGCTCGCGGGGGTCGCCGTCTTCTCCGCCGTCATCTTTGCCGCGAGCGTGGCGCTCGTCGTGCGCTTCCTGCTCCGGCGCAGAGTCGAGCCGTTCCTCGCCTACAGTGTCGGGCTCGCCGCCGCCGCGCTCGCCTCGGCCCACCTGCTCGCGCGGCCGCATCTCTTCACCATGCTCGGCGCTGTGCTGCTGCTCGAGCGGCTCGACACCGACACGCCGCGCCCGCTCTGGCCCGTGGCCCTGCTCTTCCTGCTCTGGGCCAACCTGCACGGCGGATTCCTGTTCGGCCTGTTGCTCATCGCCGCGTATGTCGCGGGCGATGCGCTCGAGCTGGTCGCGGCCCGGGCGGCCATGCGGCGCGACGAGAAAGGTGCCGCCGGCGACGCCGCGGAGTGGCGGCGGCAGCTCGCATCCCACGGCGCGATGCTCGGTGTCGCCGCCGCCGCGGCGTGCATCAATCCCGCCGGGCCGCGGCTCTACGCCCACGTCGTGGGCTACCTGGGCGACACCTACCTCGTGGGCATCACGACCGAGTACGTCTCGGTCAACTTCCACACGATGCTCGGCCGGCTGTTCCTGCTCGCGCTGCTGGCCCTGGTCGTGGCACTCGCCTGCGCGCCGCGGCGGCCGACCTACCCGCGGCTCCTGCTCCTGCTCGGCGTGCTCGCCTGCGCGCTGCACTCGCAGCGCAACGTGCCGCTCTTCGGGCTCACGGCGCTGCCGGTCGCGGCGCTGCACCTCGACCCGACGCTCCGCGCGCGCCGCGTTCCCGGGCTTGTGCGCATGCGTGCGACGTTTCTAGCCGAGGGGACCTCGCCCGCCGTCGGCGTGTGGTCTGCCGTCGCGGTGGCCATCATGGCGGCGCTGGCGCTGCACGGCGGCCGCATCGGGCGCTGGCAGGCCGTTGCCGACGGCTTTTCGCCGGAGCGGTTTCCGGTGGCCGCGGTGGCACGCGCCCGCGCGGCGCGGCTCGACGGCCGCATCTTCAGCGAGTTCACCTGGGGCGGCTACCTGCTCTACGCGTGGCCCGAGCAGCGGGTGTTCATCGACGGCCAGACCGATTTCTACGGCGACTCGCTCACCCGCGACTACGTGCGCATCGCGTCGCTCGCGCCCGGCTGGCGGCAGCGGCTCGCTGCGTGGGACGTGTCGATCGCCATTCTGCCCGCCGGCACGGCCCTCGCCGCCGCGCTCGCGCGCGAGCCGGGGTGGTCATCGTGGCACGACGACGCCACGGCGGTCGTGCTGGTGCGCCGGAGAATCAGCAGGTCCTCCACCGAAGCCACCGGCGCGTACTCGCGCAACATCGCGGCGGCGCCGGGCACGCGGCTGAAATAGCGGACGTAGTCGAACCCGCCCGGATAGCCGGTGCGCCGGGCGTTGAGCGGCGGGGACTCGATCAGCAGCAGATCGGGCCGGTGCGCGGCGAGCGCAGCGCTCACCCGATCAAACACGAGCCGCTCGCCTTCGCTCATCTCCGCGCGCGATCTGGGCGCGACCCGCCGGCTGCTCCCGAACCCCCCGGCATAGGCATCGGTGAGCACCCAGAGGTGGTGCAGGGGCGACTGGTAGTCGAGCCCCCGCTCCAGCACCAGCGGAAACGCATCGGCGGGATCTGAGGAGAGCAGGATGAGCGACCGTGCGGGCCCCGACCGGTCGAGCGCGCGGCGGATGGCGGCCTGGTACGGAATGAACGGCACCCGGATGCGCCAGTAGAGATCGACTCCCACCAGCAGCACGTAGGTCGCCACCACGAGCCCCGCCAGCGTTTCCGCCAGGCGCCGCGCCGACGGCAGCCGGACCGCGGGCGCGCGCGCCAGCACCACCGCGGCCAGCAGCACCGTGCATCCGCGCGCCGGGACGTAGTGATAGCTCCACCCCTTGTGCTGCATGACGGCCGCGGCGAGAAAGCCGGCGGCCGCGGCCGCGAGTACGTCGGCCAGCGGATCGCGGCCCGCGCGCCGGCCGATCCACCACGCGGCAAGCGCCACGTAGCACGCGAATGCCGACGACTGGAGGACGAGCATGTAGCCCAGCGAGTGCCGGCCGAAGTCGAGGTACGACGTGCCGAACCGCTGCACGAACTCCAGGTATTCGGGCGTGAGCGTAAGGACGAGCAGCCCGTACACCCCCGCGACCACGGCCACCGCCGCATCCTCGACGCGGAGCAGCTCGCCCCGGGAGAGATATCGGCTCCGGCACCACGCGACCGCCGCCCAGACGGCGAAGTACTGCGGCTTGATGGCCATCGCGAGGCCGGCGCACGCGCCGCACGCGGCGGCAACCCACGCGGCGCAGTCGAGCCGCGCGGCGCGCCTTGCCGAGAGGGCAAGCCACGGAAGCGCGAGCAGGAGCGCCAGGTGCTCGCGCTGGCCGAACGCGCCGCCCAGGAGCGGAAACGCGACGAACGCCAGCGCGCAGCCGAACGCGACGCGCGCCGGGCCGCGCTCGCCGTTCGCGCCGCCCGGGAAGAGGCCGCGCGTGAGCGCGAACGCGCCGGTGGCCGAGAGTGCGGCGACCACCACGACGTAAAGCCGGAACGCGGTGATGAGCGGCCACCCGGTGACGGCGTGCAGGCCGACGGCCGGGAGGTCGAGCCAGAAGGCGAGCGGCGGGTTGATCTCGAGCAGGTCGACGTAGAGCCGGCGGCCATGCGCGTACGCATTCGAGCAGTAGAGGAACCACCCCGCGTCGGGATTGAGCATGCCGCGGAACTCGGCCACGAGTGCCGCCGCGACGGCGAGTGCGGCGAGCGCCACGAGCGCGCGCGCCGCGAATGCCGGCACCTGCCGCGAGAGCGTGCGCGGCGGGCTGACCGCGGGCTCGGGCGCGTGGAGATCGGGAACGCGCTGGGTCAGCGACATTCAGGCGGACGAAGATCGGTGGCGGCGCATCGGCGCGGCCGCGGTGGGCCAGAACCGTGCCGCGGCGGCGGCAGTCACGGGCGGCCGCCAGGCAGGTGCTGGAGGCGGCGTATGGGTGCATACCACTGATCGCATCCTTGTTCTAATCATGGGTTTCCCTTCCGGCCGAGGCCGGCTCCAGGGTGATCGGACCCAACCGGCGCCCCGCCAAGCGCTTACGCAGACGCCCGCTCAATCGCGGCGGACCCGGCCGGGATCACATCAGCTAAGCCGCGTCTTGGCAATAGCTTACGCCGTGCTTGACATGCCCCAGCCTTGGGTGGTAATTGCCGCAGGACTGCTGCGGCCGGCCCGCCCCGCCGCTCGGCGAAGCACCTGAATAAGGAAAGCACCGGCCCCACAATGGCTCTCGAACCCCCCCGCCGCGCCTCGGCGCCGGCGATCGAAGCCCCCGCCAGCGCCGTCGCGTCTCCGTCGATCGACGCGGGCGTCGCAACCCCGCACGAGTTCGATCGCATTGCCCCACCGCCTCCGAACGCACCCGCGCCCCCGCGCGCCGCGGTCAGGGATCGGGTCGACACCCGCCACGGCGACCTCCGCGTCGACGAGTACCACTGGCTGCGAGACCGCGAGGATCCGGCGGTGATCGCCTATCTCGAGGCCGAGAACGAATACACCCGCCTCGCGATGCGGCATACCGAGGCGCTGCAGGAGCGGCTTTATCAGGAGCTGGTCGGACGGATTCAGGAGACCGACCTCTCGGTGCCCGAACGGCTCGACGAGTGGCTCTACTACAGCCGCGTCGAGGCCGGCCAGCAGTACCCGCTCTTCTGCCGCAAGCGGGGGAGCGAGGATGCGCCCGAGGAAGTGCTCCTCGACCTGAATCGCGTCGCCGAGGGCCATCCCTACTGCCGGCTCGGCGCGAGCGAGGTGAGTCCGGATCACCGCTACCTCGCCTACTCGCTCGACCTCACCGGGGCCGAGCAGTTCACCCTCTTCATCAAGAACATCGAGACCGGCGAGCTCGGGCCTGAGCGGATCGTGAACACGGCGCGCGGCGTGGCATGGGCCAACGACAACCGCACCCTCTTCTATACGGTGCTGGACGACGCCCGCCGCCCCGCCGCGCTCTGGCGGCACCGGCTCGGGAGCGACCCCGCGCTCGACGTCCTGATGTATCACGAGCCGGACGAGGCCTTCTTCGTCGACGTGAGCCGGAGCCGGAGCCGCGAGTGGCTCTTCCTCGAGATCGAGAGCCACACCACGTCCGAGGTGCGCGCGCTCAGGGCCGACCAGCCCGAGGGCGCCTTCCGTCCGGTCGAGCCTCGCGCGCACGGCGTCGAATACAACGTGGCGCACCGGGGCGACCGGTTCTACATCGTGACCAACGACGGCGCCGAGAACTTCCGCCTGGTCACGGCGCCGGTGAGCGATCCGGGCCGCCACAACTGGCGCGAGCTGCTGCCGCATCGCACCGATGTCAAGCTCGACGGAGTCGATCTTTTCCGCCGGTACCTCGTCGCCTACGAGCGCCGGCAGGGGCTCCGCCGCATCCGCGTCATCGATCTCGAGGCCGGCGGCGAGCACGAGGTGGATTTTCCCGAGTCGGCCTACGCGCTCAACCCCTCCGGCAACCCGGAGTTCGACACCACCGTGCTCCGGTTCGTCTATACCTCGCTGGTGACGCCGAGCATGGTGGTGGACTACGACATGGCGACGCGCACGCGGGTGGTCCGGAAGCAGACCGTGGTGCGCGGCGGCTATGACGCCACCCTCTACCGCACCGAGCGCGTGTCCGCCCGCGCGGCCGCCGGCGCCGAGGTGCCGATCTCGCTGGTGTATCGCCGGCCGCTCGCGCTCGACGGCAGCCGCCCGCTTCTGCTCCTCGCCTACGGCGCATACGGCGTGAGCTTCGACCCGGCGTTCTCCTCCAATTTCCTGAGCCTGCTCGACCGCGGGATCGTGGTCGCCATCGCGCACGTGCGGGGCGGCGAGGAGCTGGGCCGGCGCTGGTACGAGGACGGCAAGCTCCTGAGCAAGCGGAACACCTTCACCGACTTCGTGGCCGCGGCCGAGCACCTGATCGCGGAGGGCTACACCTCGTCCGAGCGGCTCGCGATCAACGGCGGCAGCGCGGGCGGCCTCCTGATGGGTGCGGTGACCAATCTGCGCCCAGACCTCTTCCGGGCGGTGGTGGCCGAGGTGCCGTTCGTCGACGTGATCAACACGATGCTCGACCCCTCGCTGCCGCTCACCGTGATCGAGTACGAGGAGTGGGGCAACCCGAGCGACCCGGCCTACTACGCGTACATGCGGTCGTATTCGCCCTACGACAACGTGCGCGCGGGCGGGTATCCCCACATGCTGGTGACCGGCGGGCTCAACGATCCGCGGGTGGCCTACTGGGAGCCGGCCAAGTGGACGGCGCGGCTCAGGGCCCGCAAGACGAACGACACGAAGCTGCTGCTCAAGACCAACATGGGCGCGGGCCACGCCGGCGCCTCGGGGCGCTATAACTTTCTGCGCGAAGTCGCCTTCAAGTACGCGTTTCTGCTGGACGCGCTCGGCCTCGACCTGGCGTAGCGCGTCCGAGCCAGCGGTCCAGCAGTCCCTCCCACCCAAGCGTCTGCCTGATCTCGCCGGGTCGCGCGCCGAAGAGGCGCACGGCCTGGCGGCTGAGCGACGAGTGATCGCTGTAGCCGCACTCGACGGCGAGCGTGAGCAGCGGCTTCTGCCGTTCGCGCTGGAGCCGGAGTGCCGCGTGGGTCGCGTGCGCCGCGGCCAGCCAGGCGCCGGGCCCCGGCAGGCCGGCGCGCTCGAACCAGCTTCGCACCGTCCGCTCCGGCCGGCCGAGGGCGCGCACGAGGAGGCGCAGCTTGGGGGTGGCCGGCGCGAGGCGGAAGATCTCGACGATGAGCCGCACCGGCGCGGCGGGCGCGCGGAGCCCGCGGAGCGCGAGCCACTCCTCGACGCCGTCGGTGAGGCTCGTGGGATCGGTGAGCGCGGGTTGCAGGGTTTCGCGCGGAGGCTCGTCCTCGTAGAGCACGGCGCGCACCCCGAGCTCGGCGGAACGCCGGAGGCAGGACGCATCGGCGGCCGGAACGCGGCGGAGCCGCACGATGACCGGCGCCGCCGGACACTGCCGCCGAAGCCGCGGTACCCACTCGGAGGCGGCAGACCAGGCCCACTCGTCGGGCACATCGACGGCGAGCACCGCGCCGAGCGGGAGCGCGTTGCCATCGAGCGTGGCCGGCGACTCGACCGGCTCGAACGCGAGGTAAGGGGGCCGGAGGAAGTGGACCGCTAGTGGCGAAACGGAATCCGGGAGGAGCATGACAAGTCTGCTACGGCCTCAGTTGCAAACCATCGACTCTGCGCGCAAGCCATGTTAGCAAGACGGGACGGAACGGGAAAGAGGCGAGCGCCCTTACCGCCCCTCCCCGGCTCGTGCTTTATTCCAAGATCGAGCGATCCATCGAGGCCACCGCCATGAGCGACGATCGACCGTTCCGCCGAGTATGCGTCTTCGCCGGGTCCAGCGATGGCACCCGGCCGGAGTACGCCGCTGCGGCGCGGGGCCTCGGCGAAGTGCTGGCATCGGAGGGGCTCGAGCTCGTCTACGGCGGCGCGAGTGTGGGGCTCATGGGGCAGCTTGCGTCGGCGGTGCTGGAGCGAGGGGGGCACGTATTCGGCGTGACGGTGTCTTCGCTCCGCGACAAGGAGCCGCCCAACACCGATATCCCCGACCTCATCGTGGTCGCCTCGATGCACCAGCGCAAATCGCAGATGGCGGACATGTCCGACGCGTTCATCGCGCTCCCGGGCGGGCTCGGCGCGCTGGAGCAGTTCTTCGAGATCGTCACCTGGGAGCAGCTCGGCCTGCACACCAAGCCGTGCGGGCTGTTGAACGTCGCCGGCTACTTCGACCAGCTCGAGGGATTTCTCGACCACGCGGTGCGCGAGGGATTCATCGCCGAGCAGCACCGGATGATGATCCTGGCGGACGACGACCCGACGCGGCTGGTGGAGCGGCTCCGTACCTATCGGCCGGAGGAGGCGGCGCAGTGGATCGGCCGCACCAACCGCTGATCGCCGGCGCGCCGGGCGCTTGCACGCGGCCGCCGGTGGCCTGCCCATTGCGTGAAGCCGGGCTCGGCTCCGGACGCACCGGGGCCCTCATTGTCAGCATAAGTTGATGGGTTCGCGGCGGTTGCCGCGCGGTTCGACGGATCCCGGCCGGCCGCCCTGCCAGTGGTGCGCCGTCCAACGTTGACGTGTCCTCGCCACAGTGAGGGAGCGCCCCCATGAGGAGATCGCTGGTGCTGCTGGCCCCGTGGGTCCTGCTCGCGATGCCGGTCGCCGGACCGCTCGCGGCCCAGGTGGAAGTGGATTTCACGCCGCGGGTCGGCGTGTTTTTCCCGCTCGAGGACCTCACCCAGTCCACCGATCCCTTCACCGGGCTCCCGCTCACGCAACGCGCGCAGACCAAGTTCAACCTCGGCGGCACGATCGGCGTGTGGCTTTCGCCGTCGTTCGGCTTCGAGGGCACGGCCGACTACAACCGGAGCGGTGTCGAGCAGTTTGTGGGCGGGGTGCCGCAATCGCCGACGATCGACTCGCACTTCTTTGCCGCGACCGGCCGCGCCATGGCCCGGCTCGGCGCCAACCGGCCGGTCGCCTTCATCCTGAGCGCTGGCGCGGGGTTGGTGGACCGGGGCGGCGACTTCACCAACGGCGCGAATCCGCCGTCCACGTCATTCAACGGGCGCACCGACTTTGCGGGCGCCGGCGGCATCGGCGTCGAGGTGAGGCTCTCGCGCTGGGTGAAGGCGCGGCTCGACGGCGACGTCTTCACCTACAAGGCGCAGTACTCGAGCCCGGCGTTCGGCTCGACCAGCGACCTTCGGCAGTGGGACGCCGTGATCAGCTTCGGCTTCACTGGCGCGTTCCGGGATTACGGGATTCCGACCGATTGAGCTGCGCAACCGACGCGGGCGGCGGGCACTATATTGCCCGCCATGCATTCGCCCGCCGAAGGACCGCTGCGCGCGCTGCTCCAGGGCGCCATAGACTACGCGGGACTGTTTCCTCCGGCGCGTCTCGACATGCGGTCCGCGGCGGCGGAATACGCGGCCCAGCACACCGGCCCGGACCGCTGGGCCCTTGGCCGGTTCGTGGTGCCGGCGGCGCGGCTCGCGGAGTTGGCAGAAGCGATGCCGGACGCGCCGCTCGCGGGCTCCTGGCAGCTCTCCGCAATCTCGGGCCCGGACCTCGCGGCCGATCTCTCGGCGATCACCCGATTCAATGAGCAGCAGGCGGATCGCGCGCGGGTAAGTGCGATCGAGCTCCGCGCCGTGCCCGGCGGCGCGACGAGCGCTCGCGCGATCGGCCCCGCGCTCGAGACGATCCGCGACCGCATCGGGGCCGGCATCGAGACGTACGCCGAGCTGCCCATCGCCCAAGACCCGGCTCCACTCATCGCCGAATTGGCGCGCTCGGGCGGCCGGGCCAAGGTGCGCACCGGCGGCGTCACCCCGGATGCCTTCCCCGCTCCCGATCACCTCCTCCGATTCATCGCGCGCGCGGTGGCCGCGCGCGTGCCGTTCAAGGCGACGGCCGGCCTGCACCACGCGCTTCGCGGCTGCTATCCGCTCACCTACGAGCCGGGCAGCGCGCGGGCCCCAATGTACGGCTACCTCAACCTCACGCTCACCGCGGCGGGGCTGAGCCACGGCATGGATGAATCGGCGGCGCGCCGGCTGCTCGAGGAATCATCCGCCGCTGCTTTCCGGTTCGAGGACGGCGGCGTGGGTTGGGGCGACGCGTGGCTCACGGCAGCCGATCTCGCCGAGGCGCGCCGTGACGTGGTGTTGGGATTCGGCTCGTGCTCGTTCCGCGAGCCGATGGACGAATTGCGCGCGCTCACGCCCGGATGACCCTCGCGCTCGACCAGACCCACGACCCCGCGCTCACGAGCTGGGTCGCCGAGGCCAACGGTCATCCCGAATTCCCGATCCAGAACCTTCCGGTCGGCGTGTTCCGCCGCCGCGGCACGTCGGACATGCCGATGGGTTGTGTCGCCATCGGCGACCGGGTCCTCGACCTCGAGGCGTGCGTCTTTCACGGCGTGCTGAGCGGCGCCGCGGAAGAGGCGGCGCGCGGCTGCATCGGCCCCGCGCTCAACGATTTTCTGGGCGCGAGCCCGGACCTCCGGCGCGAGCTCAGGCTGGGCGTGAGCCGGTTGCTCGCGGCGGGCGCGCGTGCACGCGAGGAGCTGCTCGTCCCGATGGCCGATGCCGAGCTGTTCGTCCCCATGGCAGTCGGCGACTACACCGACTTCTACGCCTCGGTGCACCATGCCACCAACGTCGGCAGCCTCTTCCGGCCGGACAATCCGCTGCTGCCCAACTACAAGTGGCTTCCGATCGGCTATCACGGCCGCGCGTCGTCGATCGTGCCGAGCGGCGCGCCGGTGCGGCGGCCGGCGGGGCAGCGGCGCCATGATCCCGACGCGCCGCCCACGCTCGGGCCCACGCGGATGCTCGACTATGAGCTGGAGGCCGGGTTCATCGTGGGGCCCGGCAACGCGCTCGGGGTTCCGATCCCGATCGGCCAAGCCGAGCAGCACCTGGCGGGCCTCTGCCTGGTGAACGACTGGTCGGCGCGCGACATCCAGAGCTGGGAATACCAACCGCTCGGGCCCTTCCTCGCCAAGAGCTTCGCCACGACCGTCTCGCCCTGGATCGTGACGCCCGATGCGCTGGCGCCGTTCCGCGCCCCCGCATTCGCGCGCCCGCCGGGCGATCCGCCGCCGCTGGCCTACCTCTTCGATGCCGACGACCAGGCACACGGCGCGGTGGACGCGGTGCTGGAGGTCGAGCTCACGAGCGCGGAGATGCGCAGCCGCGGCATGGCGCCGCTTCGGATAAGCCGGAGCCGGCTCGCCGACCTCTACTGGACGCCGGCGCAGCTCGTCACCAGCCACACGAGCGGCGGGTGCAACCTGCGATCCGGCGACCTGCTCGGAAGCGGGACGGTGTCGGGGCCGACGAAAGATTCGCGCGGGTGCCTGCTCGAGCTCACCTGGCGCGGCCGCGAGCCGCTCCACCTGCCCACGGGCGAGGAGCGCACCTTCCTTCTGGACGGCGACGAGGTGACGCTCCGCGGCTGGTGCGAGCGCGAAGGCTTCGCGCGGATCGGACTGGGCGAATGCCGCGGCCGGGTGGCGGCTACGGCTTTGCCGCCACCGCCGTCAGCGTAAAGCTCACCGCCGGCGACGCTGTGCCCTCCGTGATCGTCGCCGTCGGCGGGGTTGCCGGATCCACCGTCACATCCAGCGTATTCGGCACGTTGAGCGTGATCGTGTACGCGGTGCCCGAGGGCGGCAGATAGAACACCGTGGCGCCGGTCGTCGCGTCGAAGCTCTGGGTGGCGCTCGTGGTGCCGTCGCTCGCGGAGGCGCTGAAGTCGGCGAAGGTCACCTGGGTGCCGGAAATCGTCGGAAGTGTCACGCCCTGGCCCAGCTTGAGGTCCACCTCCACGCTCCCGGTGAACGAGATGTCGGCGCTCTTGATGATCGGGTTCATCACCCACTGCCCCGACGCGCCGGCGTCCTTGCCGAAGCTCTCCGCCACGTCGAAGTCGAGCGCGTACACCTTCTGATCGGTCCCGATCGTCACCGGGCCGCCCGCGAAGTCCACCTTGAGGCCGGACGAGCCGTAGCTCGGCATCTGCAGAGTGCCGGTGGCCGCCGGCACACCCTGAGGCAGCGTGTAGCCGGAGGTGGCGAACACCTGTCCGCCCACCTGCACGAACCCGCCCGTGATGACGAGGCGCAGCTCGGTGTAGGTGCCGGCGGGCACCGGCGCCTCGTTCACCAGCCCCAGCGTCTCGTTGGCGAGATCACACAGGTCGACCGTGGCGGGCGTCGAGCGCAGCACGGTGCGGCCGCCCTGCCCCTGCAGGTAGATCTCCGCGATCGTCACACCCGCGGCATCGAATCCGCCGCAGGTGGCGGGCACGACGGGAACGATCGGTGCCGCGACCGGCACGTTCGCCTGCAAGGTGCGCGAGTCCGCCGACGGACGCGTCATCGATGTGCTCAGCATCGAGCCGGAACCGCGCAGTACCAAGCTCATCTTGCCGCTGCCGGCAGGTCCCGTGCTATCACTGCAAGCGCCGACGGCGAAGGCGGCTACGGCCGCAAGCACGGCCGCGCCCAGACCGCGTCGCGAGGGGGTGTGCAAGATCATGCATCGCTCCAGGCAAGGGTTCGGCGCGCCGGCCAGCAAGACATACACCAGCCGACTTTGCCGGGGGCGCCAACCAGCTTGCGGAGGCAACCCGCGCGCTCGCCGAGCGCGCCGAACGCGACGCGGCGGCGATGCGCGAGCTGGAGACGCTGCTCGCGAGCAGCGTCTCCTAGGTCCTGACTCAGGACGCGCCGGACTTCACGATCTTGTTGAGGAGGGTCTGGGCGTAGTCCTTGTCCCACTCGACCGCGTTCTTCCGGGCGGTCACTTCCGTCTTGGTGGTGGAGGGGCCCTCGCGGTTCATGGTGATGGTGATGTCGAGGTCGCCCTTGGTGCCCTTGAGCTCCTGCTTGTCGCCGCTGTTCTCGGTGCTGTTCGCGTTGATGGTGACGTTTTCCGACATGAGCACCGAGCGCGCCCGCCCGGCCACGTCGCTAACCGTGCCGTTCACGACCGACTCGGCGCCGCGGCTCGTGAGATAGATCCCGGTGCCCGCACCGGCCGCGGCCGCGGCGGCGAGGCATCCCGGCAGGGCTCCGGCCAGCCCAAGCAACAGGGCCAGACGCGCCCGCCGCATCCAGAACGCTTTCATTGGTCCCCCCTGATAAGGTGCAAACTGGGTGCCTGCAATGGATAACGCCGGACCGGCGCCACGTCGCGGCCCTGCGTCACACGCGCGGCGTTATGGAAGCCGCATCGCGCGGATCAGGTGGGCAAAGCGGGGATCGTCGCGGAGCGGATCTAACAACGGCTCGGTGGTGAGATAACAGAGCCAGCCGCGCCGCTCTTCGCGCGCGCGCTCGAGCCATGCAAAGGCGTCGTCGGCGCGGCCGAGGGCGGTGTTGAGCAGCACGAACGCGACCGGCGAGACGTACCGATCGCGCGCCTCGGCCGTGAGCGACGCCAGCCGATCGCGGGCCTCGGCGGGACGGCCGGCCCGTGCCGCCGTGTAGCCCAGCGCGCCGGCCGCGTAGTCGGGCACGGTGGCGCCGGCCATCGCCTCGCACAATTCGGCCTCGGCCTCGGCGTAGCGGCCCTGCTGCAAGCGCACGAGTCCGAGGACGCGATGGGTCTCCTCCTGCGTCGGATTCATGCCGAGCGCGCGGCGGAGATGTTCCTCCGCGGCGTCGTAGCGGCGGGTCTGGTAGTACAGCCAGCCGAGGCCGCGGCGGATGGACACCGACCCGGGATCGAGCTCGGCGGCCGCACGGCCCTCGGCCAGCGCATCGTCGCCGCAGCCCAGCGCGATGAGCAGCCACGCGTACCACTGATGTGCCGTGGCGTAGCGCGGGTCCAGCTCGATGGCGCGCTCGAACGAGCGCCGCGCCGCGTCCCAATCCCACTCGTAGATGAACTGCACCCAACCGAGCGACGTGTGCGCTTCGGCGAGGCGATCGTCCAGCGCGAGCGCGCGGAGCGCCATCTCCTCGGCCTTGAGCAGCCCCTCGGCCACTGGCACGCCGCGGTAGTCGAGCTGGAGCGCATAGCAATCGGCGAGGCCGGTGTAGGCGAGCGCGTAGTCCGGATCCTCGGCGATGGCGTCCTCGAAGTAGCGGATCCCCTCCGCGGTGCCCTCGCGGGTGCGAAGGTTCCAGGCGTAGCGACCCTTCAGATAGAGGTTGTACGCGGCGACGTTGTCGGTGTAGCGCCGGCTCACCGGCGTGCCGAGGTCTTCGAAGAGCGCGGCGCGAAGGGCGGCGACGATGCTGGCGGCGATCTCGTCCTGCACCGCAAAGACGTCGGCCACGTCGCGGTCGAAGCGGCGCGACCAGAGGTGGCGCCCGCTCGCCACCTCGGTGAGGCGCGCGGTCACGCGAAACCGGCCGCCGGCGCGGCGCACGCTGCCCTCGAGTACGACCGCGACGTTGAGCATGGCGCCGAGGGTGCGGACGTCGAGCGCGCGGCCCTTCAACGCAAACACGGTCGTGCGGCTCGCGACGTGGAGCCCCTCGACCTGGGTGAGGGCGTCGATCAGCTCGTCGGTCATGCCGTCGGCGAAATATTCGGTGTCCGGCTCCGCGCTTGCGTTGACGAACGGAAGCACGGCGATGGCGCGCCGGTCGCGCGGGGCGAGGGCTGCGACCGGGGCGGTCGTGGCGGCGGACTCGCGCACTGCGTCGAGCGCGCGGGCGAAATCGCCGGCGGTGGGAAAGCGCTCCGATGGGTCCTTGGCGAGGGCCCGGGCGACGGCGTTGTCGAGCGACTCCGGCACGTCGGCCCGGAGCCCGCGAAGCGGAAGCGGCGGCTCCATCACGTGACGGGCCATCGTGGCGCGCGCACCGGTGCCCGCGAACGGCGGCCGGCCCGCCACCATCTCGTAGAGCACGCAGCCGAGCGCGTAGACGTCGGTCCGGCCGTCGAGGTGGCGCTCGGCGCTGGCCTGCTCCGGGCTCATATAGGCCGGCGTGCCGATCGCGATACCGGGCTCGGAGACCTGGTCGGAAACGACGGCGGTCATGGCGCGCGCCACGCCGAAGTCGGCCACGAGCGCGCCACCCTCGTGGAGCAGGATGTTCTCCGGCTTGATGTCGCGGTGGAGCACGCCGCGCCGGTGTGCGTAGTCGAGCGCCAGCGCCACCGCGCGCGCGATCGACACGGCGGCATCGAGCGGCAGCGGCCCCTCGCGATCGATCCGGTGGCGGAGCGATTCGCCCTCGAGGTACGGCATGACGTAGTAGAGCAGGCCGTTCCGTTCGCCCGAGTCGTGCAGCGGCACGATCTGGGGATGGGTGAGCCGCGCGGCGATCCCGATCTCGCGCAGAAAACGCTCGGGTGCGGTGCCGACGCGGAGGTCCGGCGGAAGCACCTTGAGTGCGACGGCGCGCTCGTGCTTCAGGTCCTGCGCGAGATAAACCGCACCCATGCCGCCGCGCCCGAGCTCGCGCTCGAGCTGGTACTGGCCGGCAAAGGCGCGGCGCAGCGCGTCGGGAATGGGCGGCGCGGCGCGGGACGGCACGGCGACAGGGTTGCTTCGGTTGGACTCGCGCGTCAAGCTTTGGCTCCCATGCGTGCGATGGTGCTCGAGCGGCCCGGCGCGCCGCTCAAACCGGTTGATCTGCCGCGGCCGGTGCCGCGCCCGGGTCAGGTGCTGCTTGCCGTGGGCGCCTGCGGCGTCTGCCGCACCGACCTGCACGTGGCCGACGGCGAGCTGCCCGATCCCAGACTTCCGCTCGTGCTCGGCCACGAGATCGTGGGGCGCGTGGTCGAGCGCGGGCCTTCGGGTGCCACTGCCGCACGAGGCGCCGCCGCGCCGTTTGCCGTGGGCGACCGGGTCGGCGTCCCCTGGCTCGGCTGGACCTGCGGCGTGTGCGACTATTGCCGCAGCGGCCGCGAAAATTTATGCGACCGCGCCCGGTTCACCGGCTATACCCTCGACGGCGGCTACGCCGAGCTGGTCGTGGCCGACGAGCGGTTCTGCTTCCCGATCCCTCAACAGTACGGCGACGCGGACGCCGCGCCACTCCTCTGTGCCGGCCTGATCGGTCACCGGGCCCTCAGCGCCGCCGGAGACGCGCAGCGGCTCGGGCTGTACGGGTTCGGCGCGGCGGCGCACCTCGTGGCCCAGGTGGCGCGGCACGAGGGGCGGCGGGTGTTCGCCTTCACTCGCCCGGGCGACACCGAAAGCCAGCGCTTTGCGCGCGAGCTGGGTGCGGAGTGGGCGGGGCCGTCCGACGAGCCGCCGCCCGAGCCGCTCGACGCGGCCGTTCTCTTTGCCCCGGTGGGCGCGCTGGTGCCGGCCGCACTCCGCGCCGTCGCCAAAGGCGGCACTGTGGTGTGCGCCGGCATCCACATGAGCCCGATCCCGAGCTTTCCATACGACGTCCTCTGGGGCGAGCGGGTCCTTCGTTCCGTGGCGAACCTTACGCGCCGGGACGGCCGGGAGTTCCTCTCGCTTGCCGCGCGGGTCCCGCTCGCCGTCGCGACCGAGATATTTGCGCTCGGCCAGGCAAACGAGGCGCTCGCGCGGCTCCGATCAGGACGGATACGTGGAGCGGGCGTGCTCGTCACCGATGCGACGTGAGCGAAGGCCCCGCGGCCCTCCCGCCCGGCACACAGATTGGCGCCGCGGCTCCGATCCGGGCCGCGACACACGCCACACCGGGAGGGCACGATGCCCAAGAGGGACATTACCCAGGAAGGGCTGGAGGATTCGGCCCAGGGCAAGGCGAAGCAGGTGAAGGGGCGGGTAAAGGATGCGGCCGGCGGACTGACCGGCGATACGTCGATGCAGGTCGAAGGCAAGGTGGACCAGGCGAAAGGCAAGGTGCAGGACGCGGCCGGCAAGGTGGAGCGGCATTTCGGGAAGAACCGGCGTTCATCACCGTAGCCGGTACACGGCCCAGCGCTCGGGGCCGATGCTGTCGGCCAGGACATAGTGCGCGGAGACGTAGTCGTAGAAGGCGTGGAGGGCCGGGGTCATATGCCACCACGCGCGGCTGGTGCTGCCCGATCCGGTGGCCGCGGGCGGGTAGCGCCACCCCGGATTCCAGGTGCCGAGCGAGGGGACGAGATCGTCGCCGGGCGGGGCGTTCGGCGTGGCATCGATGATGACCGGCGGATCGCTCGCGCGGAGGTCCGCGAGGAAGCTGGCAACGAGCGCGCTGTCCGCGTAGCGCGGTGTGAGGAGCGGGAGCGGGTAGACGAACCGGCTCGCGGGGCGGCGGTCGGAGAGGAGCAGGACGTCGGCGGCGTGGCCCCAGACGAGCACGCGGGCATCCGGCGCCGTGGTGCGGCGGACGTAGCCGGCGACGGCGGCGACCTGGGCGGCGCGGGCGCGCGGGAGCCCGTCGGCGCGGAGGCTCACCGCCAGATCGAGTGCGACCGGGATCGCGAGCGCCGCGCCGAGTGCCCCAACGAGTGCGGCGGCCCGGAGCACCGACGGTGCGAGCGCCGCGGCAATCTCGGCCACGAGATAACCCGACAGCAGCGCGAGCGGCGGCAGCAGCGTCGCGAAGTAGTGCGCGTAGGCTCGGCCTGACACCGAGGCGAGCGCCAGCTCGAGCGGAAGCCAGGCGATTGCCAGGAGCAGCGTGGCGCGATCGGCGGGTCCGCCGCCGCGTACGAGCCGGCGCGCCGCGAGCAGCCAGCCCGCGAGCGGCACGACCAGCGGCAGGGTGCCGGTGGCCATGCGGAGCCCATCGTATGCGGCGCGCACCCGCGCCTTCACGCTTACGGCGGTGTAAAGGTTGTTGTAGTGAAAAGCCTGATCGTAGAACGCGCCGAGGGCGCCGCGCGCCCAGAGCCAGAGGACGATCGGGAGCATGACGGCGAGCGCGCCGAGCACGCCGCCCATGATGAGCCGGAGGACGGCGCCGGCGCCGGCCGCGCGCAGCATGAGCCACGCGAGCACCACGGCCGCGATGAGCTCGGCCCCGAAGAGATTCTGCCGCAGCATGAACGACAGCCCGCCCAGCACGCCGAGAGCAAAGCCGGCGCCGAGTGAGCGGTGCGGCGCTTCGCGCGCGCGCGCGAAGACGAGCAAAGCGCCCATCTCGAGCGGCAGGACGTACTGCTCCGTCAAATTGGACGGCATGATGGCCGGCACGGAGGCGGCAAAGGCGACGGCGCCGAACGCGGCGCCGGGGGTGCCGGCAGTTGCGAAGAGGCGGCGCATCGCGGCGTAGCCCAGCACGAGGGTCGCGACCAGCGTCGCGAGGCTCACGAGCCAGATGCCCCACACGCGTCCCGCCGAAATCGAAAGCGCGCCCGCGTCGATGAGGAAGACGAGCGGCGGCTTGTGATCCCAGAACGTGAGGTACGGCGTGCCGCCGTGCCGCACCGCCTGGCCGGCCCACGCGAAGAAGGCGGCGTCGATCGGCGAATTGGAGTTGAAGTTGGCAAAGAGCGGCGCCGGCCAGCGCGCGAAGAGAAACCCGGCGAGCCAGAGCGCGCCCCCGCCGATCACCACCGCACCCCACCACGCGCCCCGGGTGTCCCGGACGGCCTTGTCCACGCCTCTGCTCCTGGAACGGCTCGCCCAAACTGCCCGCGGACCGGCGGAGGTGACTGTGATCCAGGTCGCAGGGCGGGCCGGCGGGTGTTAGGATCGTCGGATGCCCGAACCAGGCTCAGCGCCTGCGCTCGCCGCGCAGGCGGTGGTGAAGCGCCACGGCACGGTGGTGGCGCTCGACGACGTGTCGCTCGACGTGCCTCGCGGCGAATGCGTGGCGCTCATCGGCGAGAGCGGCGCGGGCAAGAGCACCTTGCTCCGCTGCTTCAACCGGCTGGTCGAACCTGATGCGGGACGGGTGCTGGTCGAGGGCGTCGAGGCGCGAACGCTCGATCCGGTGGCGCTCCGGCGACGAATGGGCTACGTACCGCAGGAAGGCGGCCTGCTCCCACACTGGCGGGTGGAACGCAACGTCGCGCTCGTGCCGTGGCTCCGTGGAGAGGTGGACGCAACCGAACGTGCCCGCGAGGCGCTCGGGCTGGTGGGGCTCGACGCCGAGCGATTCGGGCGGCGCTGGCCCCGCGAGCTGTCCGGCGGCGAGCGGCAGCGGGCCGCGGTGGCGCGGGCGCTCGCCGGGAGCCGCGGCGTCGTGCTGTTGGACGAGCCGTTCGGCGCGCTCGACGCGATCACCCGGGCGGAGCTTCAGGCGGCGTTCGCCGCGTGGCGACGGGAGCTGGGTTTCACCAGCGTGCTCGTGACCCACGACCTGCGCGAGGCGCTGGAGCTGGCGGACCGGGTGGCGGTGCTGAGGCGGGGGCGGATCGAGCAGACGGCGGCCCCGGAAGAGCTGGTGCGCGCGCCGGCGACGGCGTACGTGGCGGAGCTCATCACGCGGGCGCGGGTGGCGTGACCCGGCGGGTGGCGTGACCCGGCGGGTGGCGTGACGCGGCGGGTGGCGCGCCGTGCCGTGGCGCGCCGGCCCCTGGCGCGCGCCGCCGCGCTCCCGGGGCTTTTGCTCGTGGTCGCACTCGCGGCCGCCGGACGGGTGCGCGCGCAGACCGCCGCGCGTCCGGTCATCGTCGCGTCGAAGCCCTTCGGCGAGTCGTATCTCCTGGCCGAGCTGTTCGCGCAGTTGCTCGAAGCGCGGGGCTATTCGGTGGACCGCCGCCTCGGGCTCGGGGCAACGGAGCTCGCCTTCGGCGCGCTCGAATCCGGCGCCATCGACGTGTACCCCGAGTACACCGGCACCGGCCTTCTGGCCATCCTGCACGACTCGACGCTCTCCGACCCACGCGCCGTCTATGCCCGCGTGGCGACCGAGTTCCGCCGCCGCTGGGGGATGCGCTGGCTTCCGCCGCTCGGCTTCGAGAACACGTACGCCATCGCGGTGCGGCCGGAGACCGCGCGGCGCTATCGCCTGCGCACGCTCACCGACCTCGCGCGCGCCGGCCCGGCGCTCGTGGCGGGATTCACGCCGGACTTCATCGGTCGGCCCGACGGACTGCCGGGGCTTCGCCGCGCCTACGGCCTCGAGCTCCGCGCGGTGCGCCCGCTCGTGCCCGCGGTCAAGTACCAGGCGCTGGCCGCGGGCAGCGTGGACGTGATCGACGGCTACTCGACCGACGGGTTCATCGCGCGCTACGACCTCGTGGTGCTCCAGGACGACCGCCACTTCTTCCCGCCCTACTACGCCGCCGCGCTGGCCGGCGCACGGATCGCACGCGAAGACCCCGGCGCCCTGCTCGCGCTCACCGAGCTGAGCGGACGGTTGAGCGACAGCGCGATGCGGCGGCTCAACGAGCAGGTGGAGGTGGAGAGCAGGCCGGTGGCGGCGGTCGCAGCCGAGGCGTTGGCGCAACTCGGGCTGGTGGCGTCGCGCGCCGGCGCCGCAGGAGCGCGGGCGGGCGCCGCGACGCGGAGTACGCCCGGCGGCGCGCGCAGCGGTCGGCGCGAGCGCGGCTCGCTGCTGTCCTATCTCGTGGATCGGCGCGCGCTGCTCGCCCGGCTCACGCTGCGGCACCTGCTGCTCGTCGCGCTCTCGCTCGGCGCCGCGGTGCTCGTCGCGGTCCCCGCGGGGCTCGCGCTCGAGCGCGCGGCCGGCGCCGCCGAATCGGCCATCCGCGCCGCCGGCGTGCTCCAGACGATCCCCAGCATCGCGCTCCTCGCCTTCATGTTGCCGCTCCTCGGAATCGGCGTGGTGCCGGCGCTCGTCGCGCTTTTCCTCTATTCGCTCTATCCGATCCTGCGCAACACCTACACCGGCGTCCGCGCCGCCGACCCCGACGCGGTGCGCGCTTCACACGCGCTCGGCATGACGCCGGGTCAGACGCTCCGGTACGTGCGCCTTCCGCTCGCGGCGCCGGTGATCCTTGCCGGCATCCGCACCGCTGCCGTGCTCGACGTCGGCACCGCGACGCTCGCCGCGTTCATCGGCGCCGGCGGGCTGGGCGACCCGATCGTCGCCGGGCTCTCGCTCAATGACACCCGCATGGTGCTCTCCGGCGCGATTCCGGCCGCGCTGCTGGCACTCGTGGTCGACGGCGCCCTCGGCTGGTGCGAGCGGCTGGTGGCTCCGCGTGGATAGGCGAACGGCGCAGGCCGGCAGCACCTCCGGCGCGCATCCCGTCAGACGGCGAGCGTGAGCGGGGCGCCCGCGGCCGGTCCCGCATCATCGATCGCGAACCGCCGCACGTCGCGCCGGAGCCGCGCGCGCACGCGGAGGAGCAGCAGTGTCGCCACCGCGACCAGTCCCACGACGAGGCCCCACCAGAGTCCCGCAGGGCCGAGCGGCGTGCGGAAGCCGAGCCAGAGGCTCACCGGAAAACCGAGCAGCCAGAAGCCGAGCAGTGCGATGATGAACGGCGCCCGGGTGTCGGCCAGCCCGCGCAGGATGCCGATCGAGACGACCTGCAAGCCGTCGAACACCTGGAACGCGCCCGCGATGGGGAGCAGCGTCGCGGCCAGGGCGATCACGTCCGCGTCGCGCGAATACGCGCGGGCGAGCGGCACCGGCAGGAGCAACATGACGAGCGCGGTGAGCGCCATGAACCCGGCCCCGACCACGAGCGAGGCGCGCGCCGCCCGCCGCGCGCCGCGCGCGTCGCCCCGGCCGACGGCGTTGCCCACGAGCACCGTGGCCGCGCTGGACACACCGAGCGGCACCATGAAGGTGAGCGACGCGATGTTGATCGCGACCTGATGCGCCGCCACCGGCACGGTACCGAGCCGGCCCATGAGGAGCAGCACCGTGCCGAACACGCTCGACTCGAGCAGAAACTGCAAGCCGATCGGAAGCCCGAGGCGAAACATCCGGGCGAGCGGCGCCCACGCGCGAAGCTCCGGCCGGAGCGGCAGGAGCCGGCTCTCCAGCTCGGGCCAGGCGAGCGTCACGATGCCGAGCCCCATGAGACAGCGGCTGATCGTGGTGGACCAGGCGGAGCCCACCACGCCGAGCGGCGGCATGCCGAGATGGCCGTAGATGAGCACCCAGTTGAAGCCCACGTTCGCGAGGTTCGCGAGCACGATGACGAGCACGATGGGCCGCATCCGGTGGAGCGCCTGGAGCGTCTGGCGTATCACGATGAACCCGAAGAACGGCAGTACGCCGGGCACCGAGCACGCCGCGTAAGCGGCCGCGTCCGGGATGACGGCCGCCGGCTGCCCGGCCCAGGTGAGGAACGGACGGGCGGTGAGCAGCAGGAGCGCCGTGGGTACGCTGATCGCCGCGGCGAGCACGAGCCCGCGTTGCAACGCGCGCGCTACGGCCGGCTCGTCCCCGGCGCCCACCGCCTGCGACACGACGGGATCGAGCGCCAGCAGCACGCCCATGCCGAAGACAGCGAGCCCGAAGAAGTAGAGATTGCCGATGGCGACCGCCGCGAGCGCCGTGGCGGAGACATGGCCCACCATGATAGAGTCCACGACGCCCATCGCCATGAGCCCCACCTGTACCACGACCACGGGTACGGCGAGGCGCAGCAGCGCCGCCAGCTCGGCGCGCGTCGGCAGCCGGCCGCCTCCGCCCTCACGGGCTGACGGTCGGCGCAGTGTGGACTCGGGCAGCGGCACGACAACTCCGGTGCGGCGGGAAGCGGCGAAAGCTAACGAGGAGGCGCGCATGACCACGCTCGTGATCGGAGGAACCGGCAACGTGGGCGGCGCGGTCGTGCGAGAGCTCCTCGCGCGCGGCCTGCCGGTACGGGTGCTCACGCGATCGGCGGAGAAGAGTGCCGCGCTGCCCGAGGGCGCCACCGCCGCAATCGGCGACATGGCGAGCCCTGCCTCGCTCGGCCCGGCCTTCGCGGGCGCGGAGCGCGCGTTCCTCATGACGCCGCTCGACCAGAACGAGACCGAGCTCGGGCTCGCCGCGGTCGCCGCGGCAACGGCCGCGCGGGTCGGCCGCTTGGTATACATGTCGGTGCACCGGGTCGATTCGGCGCCCCACATCCCGATATTCGCCAACAAGATCCCGGTCGAGCGCGCGATCCGCGGCTCCAAGATCCCCTACACCATCGTGCGCCCGAACCAGTTCATGCAGATGGACCTGCTGGTGCTCGACGCTATGCGCAAAGGCGTCTACCCCACGCCGATCGGCGACGTGGGCCTGAGCCCGGTGGACGTGCGGGACATCGCGGCCGTCGTGGTGAAGGCGCTCACCGAGGACGGGCACGCCGGCATGACGTACGCGCTCGTCGGGCCGGACGTGCTCACCGGCCGCGGCACGGCGGAAGTCTGGAGCCGCCACCTGGGGCGCCAGGTGCGTTATGCGGGCAACGATCTCGATGCGTGGGAAGGTATGGTACGCGCCATGCTGCCGGGGTGGTTGATCCACGACCTCAGGATCATGTACGAGCACTTCCAGCGGCATGGGCTGGCGGCCGGCCCGGATGAGTTGGCCGCCATGCGCCGGGTGCTCGGCCGCGAGCCCAGGAGGCTCGACGGCCTCGCACGCGAGGTGAGTGCGAATGCCCGGGCAGGCACCCAGGCAAACGGTTAGTGGCTGTCGTCCTTCGGTGGTTTCACGTCCACCGTGGGAACCTTCACTTCGGTCTTCTTCTTGTGCACGTCCACGTCGGGCGTGGTGATGGTGTCGGTCTTGGTGCCGACGTCGACGCTCGGCGTATGCACGGTGTCGGTCTCGGTGCCGACCACCGGCTTTTCGACCTGGTATTCGCCTTCGCCGGTCTTCTTGCAGGCGGGCAGGGCGGCGAGGGCCGTGGCCAGCACTGCGAGTGTGAGGGCACGCACGTTTGTCCTCCTGGTCTCCGTCACAAGTATGGTCACGAAGCTGCGACGGAAATTTTACACGCGGGCGGCTCGCGGCCCGTGTCGGGCATCACCGGCTGCGGAATGCCCACCGCCGTACGTCACTCAACCCCACGACCGGAGGAAATGATGCGTCGCATCCGCTGCGTCCCGGGTATCGCCGCACTGATCGCGCTCACGTTCGCTTCGGCTCCGCTTCACGCCCAGGCGCTCGAGGCCCAGGCGGTCGAGGCGCAGGCGCCGGCGGCGCTCGCCCTGGCGCCCGCATCCGGTGCATCGGCATCGGCGCATGCAGCGGCCGCTCCCGCGATCGGGCCCACATTTGGCGCAGCGCGGCTCGGCATTGCAACGGATGATGCCGGCGCGCTCGCGTCCGGAGAGCACCCGGCGGTGAATCGCGAAGCATCGCACATCGGGCGGCGCGAGGGGCGTGCGCTCGCGATCGTCGGCGGCGCGGCGGTGCTCGCCGGCGTGCTGATCGGCGATACCGGCGGCACCGTGATCGCGATCGGGGGAGCGGCGGTTGGACTGTACGGGCTCTACGAGTGGCAGCGCTGAGCGAGCGGCCCGCGAACGATCGATCGCTCGACGTTCACACCGCCGTGCGTGCGCGCTCCGGTCCGGCGCCCGCGCGCCGGCGCGCAGCGAGCCATGCCAACCGCATGCGCCAGCGCGCCGGCAACACGCGCAGGAGCAGCACGATCAGCTTATAGCGCGCGCCGGGCACGCAGACGACCGGGCCGCCGCGCTCGATGGCCGCGAGCGACGCGCGCACCACCGCCCCGGCATCGAGCCAGAGCCGCGGCGGAATTTCGGATTTGTCGAAGCCCATCCGGTGGTGAAACTCGGTGTGGGTGAACCCCGGGCAGAGCGCCTGCACCCGCACGCCGCTGCCGGCCAGCTCGGCCGCGAGTCCCTCGCTGAAATTGGTGAGATAGGCTTTTGTCGCGCAGTAGTTGACCCGCCCCGCCGCGCTGGTGAATCCCGCAATCGACGAGACGTTGATGAGCCAGCCCGCGCCGCGCTCGAGCATCGCCGGGAGCACCGCCTGCGTGAGCCGCATCGGCGCCAGCACGTGCAGCCGGAGCATCGCCTCCTGCGACTCGGTCGGGGCCGTCGCGAGCGGACCGTTGGTGCCGAAGCCGGCGTTGTTGACCAGTACGGCGAGCGGTCCGCGCACGCGGATTTCGTCGATGAGACGGGACACGCCATCGTCGAGAGAGAGATCGGCCGAGATCGCGTGGGCCACGATGCCGTGACGGGTGGCGAGCTGGCGCGCGAAGGCGTCGAGTCGTGCCGCGTCGCGCGCCACGATGAGGAGATCGTAGCCCCGCGCGGCGAGCTGCTCGGAAAACTCGCGGCCAATCCCGGCGGATGCGCCGGTGACGAGCGCGAGGGGTCGAGGCTGCGCCGTGACTCGCTGATCGGTCATCGAGCGGGCAATCTTGCGCGGCCGCGCCGGACCGACAACCCGCCGCATTTTGCGCGACGCGGCCCCAGGGCGCGGTTTGCCGCATCGCGCCGCGCGCGGGGCCCGTCACCCGCAGGCCCTGATCCCGCGCTCCTCCCGAACCGGGAATGGGCCCGGCCCGCCCGTCCCAAGTCTCGACTCACACGCGAGTTCGCATCCGGCCTCGGCACGCGCAGCCCCGCCGCGTCTGAGCCGTGCACGAAATTGCGGTACGGAGCTTGACATGCAGGAAGCTGCACGAGCCGGCAGCATGAATTTCGCAGCTTGGCCCCGGCCTTCCGGCCTGCCGAGCCGGGAGCCCCTCCGCGGAGCCGCGTATGTACCGCATCGAGCTTGGTCCCGACGACGTCGGCGTGTTCCGCAGCCTGGACGAAATGGTGACTGCCATCAAGAGCGGCGTCATCACCCCGAAGGCGCGGATCTATCACCAGGCCACCGACAAGTGGCTGCCGATCGAATTCCATCCGCACTACCGCAAGGCTCTGGAGATGGCCGCGAGTGCGGTGGCGCCGGCGCAGAACGCCTCCCCTGCGTCGCCGTCGCCCGCTCCGGTCATCCCCGGCGCCAGCGGTCCGGTGCTCACCGCGGCCGCCGCATCGGGCGTGGCGCTCGTGGTGGAGGAATCCGAGCCGGAGCCATTCGCAGGCGCGACGGGCGCCGCACCGGACCACGCGTTCGTCGAGCTGCATACGCTCGGCGATGCGGCGGCGCACGATGCGGACTCGCTCGAGATCCCGCAGGACGTAGAAGCCGGCGCACCCTCGGTGGCGCACATCCCGCTGCTCCGGCTTTCGATCAGCGCGGGGCGCCCGCGCCGGCCGTTCCTCATCGCACTGAGCGGCATGGCGCTCGTGTTCTCCACCAACATGGGACTCGAGGCCGCGCCGCCGCCCTGGGGGCTGCACCTCGCGATCCCCGGGGTGGCGCATTTCGGCGGCGAGCACGCGTCCAACGCCGACGCCGCGGCCGCGGCGCCTGCCCAGCCGAGCGTGGCGCAGCCGGCACCGACCGGAGTCCCGAGCTTTGGTACGAACAGCGCGTTTGCGGCCGCATCCGTCGGCGCAGGGTCGAAGATCTCGATGTCCGCCGCGGCGGCGATGGCCGCGGCCGCGCGGGCCGAAGCGGCGCGGATCGCGCTCGCGCCCGATCGTGGACTCGCAGCCAGCACCGCCGCCGCGGCGCGCGGCGCCACGCGCGCCGGTATATCCTCCGATAGCGCGGCGAAGATTCCCACGCCCACCGCCGACACCTCCGGCATCGCGCCGGCGCCGACCGCGACCATCGCGGCGGGCGCCGTGCATCATCCGGGGTCGGGCTCGGAGCGGATGTCGCCTTCCGTTCTTGTCACCCACTATCAGGCCGCGTACGCCGCGGCACGTGCGGAGCTCGACATGGGGCTTCGCACCGCCGGCTTTGCCGATCTGTTTGCGCCCTCGCGCTTGCAGAGCGCCGAAGAGGTCCGCGCCGCGAGGCTCAGCGTGGGTACGGCCGCAGCCTACATTACGAAGTACCGGCGGCGCGAGGCCGAGATCGAAGCGGCCTACGCCGATTCCAGCGCCGCGCTCGGCCGGGAGCTCAACTGGACCAATAACCAGGTGAAGGTGTGGGAGAACCGAAAGGCGCGGCGGGAGTCGCCGGAGATGGCGAAGCTCACGGCATCGCTGCTGGCGTCGCTGGACAGCGTCTACGGGATTCTCGCGGCGCATCCCGGCGCCTACTCGCTAGGCGGCGGTACGCTCACCTTCGACGATTCGGCCGCGGCCCGTGCGTATGCCGAGCTCCGGCCGTCGCTCGATCGGAGCGCCGTGGGCGGCGCCGATTCAGCCGACGGCGCGCCCACCACGGCGGGCCGGGTGTTCCGCGCCATCGGTCCCTCGCCGCTGCCGAAGAGCGCGGGGGACTGACCCGACGCAGGATCGCGCTGCAGCGGGGTGAGCGCCGATACATCTCGCTGAAATAGCCCGACCTTTCCCGCACGACACGCATTTTCCGCCCGGTTTCCCGCTGAATCAGCGTGCGTCCTATCCGTGCGTCGCGCCCCGCGGTGCGGTGGCCGGCAACGCGGCGCGCGCCCCGTGATCTTCCGCACAGTTTCCCGTGGGATGAGGCCCGATGTTGGACGCAGCGACCGCCCGATCGGGCGGGGATTACCTCAAGCTGCGTGGGGACACATGGCATACGACACCAACGACGCGATCAACAGCTATGTCACCGACATGCTGTCGCTCGAAGAGCACGTCGAGACGGCGCTGAAGAGCCAGCTGGACGACCTCAAGGACTATCCCGAGATCCTCACCGAGCTGCGCCAGTTCCACCGGACCGTGGAGCACCACATTTCGGACTTGAAAGGCCTCAAGGAGGCGCGCGACGCGGGCGGCGTGGCCAGCGCGATCAAGCGGGCGGGCTCCGTCGCGGCCGGCGCGGCAGCCGGGGCGATCGATCTTTTCCGCAGCGAAGGTCTGCCGAAGAATCTTCGCGACGACTACACGGCGTTCAATCTCGCCGCGGTCGGATATCTGATGCTCGACACCACGGCCCGCTCGCTGGGCCAACACGAGCCCTCGGAGCTCGGCCGGCAGCATTTCCGCGACTACGCGGACGCGATCACGCGCCTGGAGCGCCTTATCCCCGCCGCCGTCGTGCGCTACCTCCAGCAGGAAGGCCTGCCCGCGAGCGAGGCGGTGGTGCCGGATGTGCTCCGGTCGGCCGGCGAGGCGTGGGACACGGGCGCCGAGCAGGCGGCCGAGGCGGACCGGCCGGCGCCGACCCGGCAAGTCTGAGGAACGGATCGTGGCTGCGATCGCCTATCGGAAGTGTCTCGGACGGGGAAACAGGTCGCCGCGGCGCGGGATGCATCGGTCGTCGCCGATGATGACGAACGGGTGTCGGTGGAGGTCGCGATCCGACACCAGGTCGACCGGTGGGAGCGAGCCCGGTGCCGCGGCAGTGGCTGGCAACTGGGTGACCGACTCGCCGGGCTCGAGCGCCGTCCCGGCACCCCGCGCGACCGGCGCCGGGGCGGGGGCCGGGGCGGACACAGCGAGTGTGGCAGGGGTTGGCACGGTGAGCGGCGATGCCGCGGCGCGCACGGGAGCCGTGGGCCGGCGCGCCGGCGCGGAGTGGGCAACCGCCCGCGCAGATTGGTGCCGCGAAGGCGCCGCGACGAGCGGCTCGGCGTGCGGCACGGCAAGCTCGCGGGCAGACACGACGGCCGGCGCGGCGTCGGGTGCCGGCGGGAGCGCGTCGAGCAGCGTGAGGTCGCGCGCAGCGGGCGCGGTGGTGGAGGCGGAGTTTTCCGGAGCTGGGTCTGAGCTTCGGGAGCAGGCAGCGGCGAGCGCGCCGAGCAGGAGGGCGGCGGTGGCCAGCTTGCGCATGAGAGCCTCCGGACGAGCGGGATCGGCACCATCGGTCGAGCCCAATGCAGCGGGACCCGACGACGCGGCAGGATCTACAGTACGTGTTGGACGCCCGCCGCGCGAGTGGCCGCACAGCGGAGGCGCTCATGTCGAGTACGCCGCTTGCCTCTGCTTGACGGCCAGCCCGTGTTTCCCTACCCTGGAATCAACTGAGTTGGGGACGGGCAACCCAGGTACGCCGAGCTGCCTTTGCCAGCTCGGCGATTGTGTGTTGTTCTGGCAGGATCATGTATCACGCAGGTGTGCCACGTAATTCGGGGGGTTTCCCTATGGAAGCACGCATCACGGCCCACTCACAACCCTATCGCCTCCGGGAGCGTATCGAGGAGGCAAAGGTCCGGCATGGTCAGGACGTCCGCGTCGACCTGCCGGGTGTCCGGGTGACGGCCTTCGCGGAAAGCTGGTTCAGCACGATCACCGGCGCGCTGTTCAACTCGGCACCGGCGCCACGGGAGGGAGAGGTCTTCTTCTGCAACATGGGACCGCTCAACGTGCGCGAAACACTGTCGAATGGCGACGAGAAGCCGTTGCCGAACGGCGTCATTCTGGAGGGGCTCAAGGTGACCGATTCGGGCACCTTCGACATCATCAACGCGCTGGTACAATCGAACGGTGACATCCGGCTCGTCGTGGATGCCCGGACCCGCATCGTGCCCACTGCGCGCGAGGTGAACTCCTTCGCCTGACCCGCGCCTGACCGGGCGAGCGGCAGGGCGCCGGCGTAACGCGTCCTGCCGCCCGCGTCACCTTGCTCGCTCGAGGTAGGTTCCTTCCCGCGGATTCACCCGCACGCGCTCCCCCTCGCCGATGAATTCCGGGACCTGAATGGTGACGCCGTTGCTGAGCGTCGCGGGCTTGGTGCTGGCGCTCTTGGTGGCGGTCTTCATAATGGGTGTGGTCTCGCGCACCTCGAGCTCGACGACCGACGGCAGCTCGACGGCGATCGGCCGCCCGTCCAGCCATTCGACCATGAACGTCATGCCAGGCTCGAGCCACGCGCCGGCATCGCCGACCACCTCGTCGTCGAGCGAGTATTGCTCGTAGTTCGCGTTGTCCATCACGTGGACCCCGCTCGCGTCCCGATAGAGCACTTGCAGCTCCTTGGTATCGAGCCGGGCGTCATCCACAAACTCGGTGGCGCTCAACCGCGTGTCGAAGGTGTTCCCACTGTTCAGATTGCGCAGGCGCACCTGCACGAAGGCGCGGAGGTTTCCAGGTGTCCGGTGCTGGAAGTCGAGAACGCGGCACGGGGCACCGTCGATCAGGAGTACGTGGCCGCGGCGGATGTCTGAAGCTTTCATGGGGGACTGGTGGCAAAGGTGACTCTACCTGAGTGCCATGAGGCACGCCGCCCAACATACACCCGGAGGTGGCCCTCTCCAACCGAATCCCCGCAGCCGCCGCCTAGTTGAGCGTAACGCCAGTAGGGCTGTGCCTGGGCAGCCAAAGCGCCCAGTACAGCTCCTGCAGGCGCCGCACCTGGGGCTCGGTGCCCTCGAAGGCCATGTCGGCGAGGCGGTGCGGCGTGTAGCGCAGGTTGGTGAGCGCGTCCCGGACCGAGGCCTCGATGGTGAGCGTGTACCCCGAGCCGTCCTCGTGGTGGTAGAGGTGCACGGCCCGGCCCCCTGCCAACTCCGCTGCGTTTCGCCAGAGCGCGGCCTCGACTGCGTCCCCGATCTGCCAGCGCAGATGTACGCGGGTCTCGAATGTGATGACGTCGGCGGCTACGGCCATGCGCGCTCCGAATAGAACGGGTCATTGCGGGAGTTGTCGCCCAATTAGCAACTTCCGGTCCGCGCGCCCCACCCTTCACCTTCGCACCGCCTCCGCGCCACCGTCCCCGCCACCGCGCCGGTGTACCTCGCGCGGCGATATGCCGGTGATAAGGCCGACACCGCGCCCCCGACCACGAGGGCTGCGGGCTGCATCACGGGCGAGGCGGGACCGGAGCCCGGCGCATCGTGGCCGATTGCGACTGGTGTAACCCGGCTCACACCCCGCGTCGCCGACGCCGATTACCCTGCCCCACATGCCGCGAGCACGTATGCGCTCGCGACCGATCCAGCACCAGCGAGGATGGTACCATGGCGACAGAGAAGAGATCGACCGGACGGAAGAAGTCCTCCGGGCGGAAGGGGTCGGCCGCCGCGAAGCGGACCAGCAGCCGCAAGCGTTCCGGCGCGAAGCGGTCGACCGCATCGAAGCAAGCGACCGAGTCCAAGCGGGCGGGCACGGGAAAGCAGACGGGTACGGCAAAGCAGACGGCCGGAAGCGCCCGGACGGGCGCGAACAAGCGGGAGAGTGGCCGCCCAGGCGGTGGCCAGGGCCGGCGGGATGAGGTGGGGCGGTCGGGTGTGTATCCAGCGTCAGCCGGCCACGCGCCAGCCGACGCGGAGATCCGCGCGCCAGCCTCCTGGGGCCAAGGCGAGCGGGGTGCCGAGGGTTACGAGGACTCGGGTCGGTCGGGACTCGTCATGCGCGGTGGCGAAGTGCTCGGCGGCTACTCGTCGTCCGACATGGATCGGGATACGGACCGGTTCGCCGATCGTGAGGACGTGGCGGAGCGCCGTGACGAGCAGGGCTCGTACGGACCCGGCGCGGGCGGCGAGCGGATGTCGGGCCGCGGCGGGCAAGAGGAATCCGGCGAGGAAAAGTCCCCGCGCTAAAGGCTGGGCGCCGTCTCAGGATGCGGCGGCCACTACCGCCGCACCCGACGCCGTCTCCTGCCTCGCTCCGCAATAAAAAAGACGCGCCGGCAACACGTTTCGCGGCTCGAACGCCTCGCGCACCTCGGCGTAGAGTCGCTGGAGGTCGGGCAGCACGGCGCGGGTGAACTGGTACACGAGGAAGAGGCCGGCGGGGTCGAGCAGCTCTCGCGTGTGGCGGAGGATCCGCTCGCGCACCGGAGCGGGAATGGTGCTGAACGGAATGCCCGAAACCACGTAGTCCGCCTGCTCCAGATTCAAGCGGCGGAGCGCGTCGGGTGCCTGCTCCGCCGAGCCGTGGACCACGTGGAGCCGGGGATCGGGAAAGGCCCGGCGGAGATAACGCACGAAGGCCGGGTTGGTCTCGAGTACGACGAGTGCGGCATCGGGCCGCATGCGGCGAAGCATGCTCGCAGTCATGGTGCCGACCCCCGGCCCGTATTCCACCAGCACCCGCGCCCGTTCCCAGTCGATTGGCCCGAGGACCCGGCTCACCACGAATCGGGAGCTTGGCACGACGGAGCCGAGCATGCGCGGGTGACGAAAAAAATTTCCCCCGAAGAGCAGGAGCTGCGTGCCAAGCTTCGTCACCTGGAATCCTCCGCTGCAACGAGAAGTGATGGCCGGTACCGCGGCGCCGATGTACGCTACGCCTAGGCAACGTACGCCGCGATGGCCGTCGCGCAACACGCCGTCCCATCCGCGCGCCTCCGCTGCCCCCGCTCGGCTCGCCACGCCAAGTCGAGCGGACGGGTCAGCATCCACTGGTCCGCGACGGCGTGAACCGTGCGCCCATCGGGCGTCGCGTACGAGTGCGGCTCCCGACAGCGCTCCTGCAAACGGTAGCCGAGGCGCTCCCACCAGACACGAGCCGGCCGGTTCCAGGTCTCCACGCCGGCCAGCGCCTGGTCGAACCCGCGCCGACTGAGGCGGCGCTCGGCGGCGGCCACGAGCAGGGTGCCGAGGCCGCGCCGCAGGAACTGCGGATGGACCCGCACCGCCCAGAGCAAACCCCTGCCGCGCCCGGCATGCCGGGTGAAATCGAGCCATACCTGGCCGGCGGGGTAGCCGCCGACGTCCGCGACCAGCATGAGGGCTTCGCGACGCCGCTGCTGTGCAAAGGTGGCGCGGATAATTTCGCGGTGTTCGGTGAATCGGCCGTCCCACTCGAGCAGCGCCAGATCGGCGGCCCTGCAGCGCCGAACGCGAGGGCGCTGTACGTGGGGCGGCATCAGAGCCCGCTGGGATAGGTCTCGGGCGGCTCGCCCTGGTCCCAGCCGGCAGTGCGGTCGAGCGGCTCGACCGCCTCCGTCGCGTCGAAGTGGAGCACGGCATCGAACTGCGCCGGAAGGCGCGCGTCGAAGTAGTGGCTGATCCGCTCGGTGTCCGGACGGTACACGACACCGATCGCGCGCTCCAACCGGGGCTCGGCCAGCGCGGCTCCGATCTGCTCACGATCGCGGAGCGGAAGGAGGACGTCGCCGCCGCCGAAGACCGTGTGCAACAGCGATTCGTAGCTCCCGGCGAGCGCCGGGCGAACGCGTTTCCGCTCGACCGGCGCGTCCCAGTCGGCTGCCGCGCTCACCGTCCCGCTGTAGGTCGTGAACCCGATAAGCCGCGCGTCGGCGTTCCAGCGCTCGCGCACCAGTTGGCCGACATTCCACTCGCCCTGGTCGCCCATCGCGGTGGCCCGCGCGTCGCCGACGTGCGAGTTGTGCTCCCAGACGACGACGCGAGTCCGCCCACCCCGGGTCCGGTCGAGGTGCGCGACGAGAGCCTCGAGCGTCTCGGCCATGTGGCGGTCGCGCAGGTTCCACGAGCTCACCCGGCCGCGGAACATGGTCCGGTAGTACTCCTCGGCGTTCCGCACGAGACGGGCGTTCTGCTCGGCAAAGAAGTATTCGTCTTCCGGCAGCCGCCCGTCGCGCTGGGCCAGCTCGCCGGCGCGGCGCTGGAGGTCGACCAACTGCGCCACCGCCTCGCGCTCGCACGAAGGCGTGATCCCGAACTCCGCCGCGTAGCCGTAGGCCTGGGTATCCTCGCCGAACTGGTCGAAGCAGCTATAGCGATAGCGGGCGCGCCGGGCCGCCTCCGGGTCCACCCGGTCGAGGTAGCCGAGCACTTCGTCGATCGAGCCGAAGAGGGAGTAGAGGTCGAGGCCGTAGAAGCCGCAGGCGCGCGCCGGATCGATTCCCTCGTTCCGCTCCCGCAGCCAGCCGACGAACTCGAGCACGTCCCGGTTGCGCCACATCCAGCGGGGGAAGCGCTCGAAGCCGCCGAGCGCCTGACGGGCCTCCGCGTCGTCCGAGGCGTCGCGCACGAAGCGGTTCACCCGGCCGGCGTCGGGCCAATCGGCCTCGACTGCCACGCCGGTGAACCCCTGCTCCTCGACGAGGCGCCGGGTGATGCGGGCGCGCTCGCGGTAGAATTCGTGGGTGCCGTGCGAGGCCTCGCCGAGGCAGACGATGCGGGCATCGCCGACCAGGTCGAGGAGCAGGTCGTAGTCGTCGGCGGCGCCGAGGAGCGGGCGGGCGCCATCGCGGAGGGTGGCGGCCAGAGGGCCGGAGGGAACGGTTGGAGTCGCGGCGGGGTCGAAGGATCTGCGGGCCATGCGAGGGGCTTCATGCCTCCTGGGGGTTGCGCGATGAATACCAGCGATTACAACTGTCGGATGTAACCGAAGTCACATCACCCGCGCGCAGGCAGCCTACGCCGTGTGACGGCGCTCACTTCCGGCGCGCGACCGGCGGGCTACCCTGCCGCCACGGCAGCCCGCGGAGGCGCGCCCGAGGAGTGTGCAATGACAGCCCGAAACCACATGCAGCGGAAGCAACACCCGACCGACGCCGGCTCCCGCCCCGAAAGCCCTCCGGCGCTCGGCACCGACGAGCAGATCTGGGAGGAAATCCATGAGCGGATCATGGGGCACCCCGACATCGACGTCACCCAGGTGGAGGTGGTGGTCGAGGAGGGTGATGTGACGCTCACCGGACGGGTCGCTCGGCGGGAAGACAAGTGGCTGGCCGAGGAGACTGCGCGGTCGGTGCCCGGTGTGCGCGACGTGCGCAACCGGCTCAAGATCGCTCGACTGTAGCACGCGCCAGCCGTGGAGGCCGGTCGGGGCGGGAGCCGGTCGCGGCATGGTGACGCAGCGCACGTCGACGGCGCGGCCCCGCGCGTAGCATGGCGCACTCGCCCCACAAGGAGATACCATGGGCACCTCACTCACCGGCTACCGCGCCCCCTATTCCGGCTACAGCGGCCTCCAGCGCCTCAATACCATGCTCGATCAGATGTTCGGCACCTCATCATCCTCCGAGGGAGGCACCGCACTCACGTCGGCGTGGTTTCCGGCAGTCGACGTCTTCGAGGACAAGGATTCGGTCAAGATCGTGGCCGAAATTCCGGGCGTGAAGCCGGAGGACCTGCATCTCTCGATCGAGAACAACGTCCTCACCATTCGCGGTGAGAAGCGGCAGGTTTCCGAGGATACGGCGGACCGGGTGCATCGCTACGAGCGGAGCTACGGCTCGTTCGAGCGCTCGTTCGTGCTGCCCGCCACGGTCGATGCCGACAAGATCGACGCCACCTGCGACAGCGGCGTGCTCACGATCACCGTGCCGAAGGCGGAGAAGGCGCGGCCACGGCAGATCGAGGTGAAGGGCGGGACGCAGCAGGGGCAGTCGTCGCAGCGGACGGCAGGGCAGCAATCCGCGCAGCGCACATCGGGACAGCAGTCGTCGCACCGGTGAGCGGCGGGGCGCGGTAGAGGGCGCGGCGGAGCGCGGCCGGTGCGGCGATTACGGCTGGGTTCCGCCGCCGTGGCGTCGGTAGGGTACGACGGCCGCGCACACGTGCTCGAGCTCGAGTTCCGGAGCGGCGCCGTCTACCAGTACGCCGGTGTGCCGATGTCGGTCTACCACGATCTCCTCACGGCGCCTTCCCCCGCCCACTACCTGCAGGATCACATCAAGGCGGCCGGGTACCCATACCGCCGCGTCGCTCCGCCGCGCGATGCCGACGTGGCGACCGAGGAGGAAATGATGGCGTACGACTGGGAGGCGGGCCGGGGAAACCGGTGGCGCGATGCCCCCACCGGCGACCGCTACTACGGCCCCGCGGAGTGGTCCCGCCAGGGCGACGGCGAGCTGGGCGCCCGCGTGCCGCTGGGCGGCGCCGACAACTTCGGCGGCGTCGAGTTCGAGCGGGCGGACCTCGAGGGTGCGGGGCCGCACGCCGGCCGCGGGCCCAGGAGTTGGCGGCGGCCGCGCGAGCGCGTCGAGGAAGAGGTGAATGAGGCGCTCACCCGCGATCCCGAGGTGGACGCCACCGAGATCCTCGTCACGGTGAACGACGACAACGAGGTCATGCTCGAGGGCACCGTGGCGAATCGCGGCGAGAAGCGGCACGCCGAAGATCTGGCGGCCGCGGTGCCCGGGGTGAGCGACGTGCAGAATCGGTTGCGGATCGCGTAACCGGGTCCGCTACGGCGTGACCTCGACCGTGGCCCAGTCGCGCGTCGACTGGGTCACGAGCTTGAGGCGGAGCCGGCCAGCGGCGCCGTCGTAGAAATATTTCTCGCCCGCGCTCGCATCGAGCTCGGCCTGGCTCGCGGCGGCGGTGAGCGGCCTCGAGGTGTCGTAGTCGCGGACCGCCGTCAACGTCGCGGCTGGATAGGGGAACGACACCCGAACCGTATCGCCCGCGGCGCTCTCGTTGAGGTACACGCGGAGCCGGGCCGGCGCCGTCACACCCCAGGTCGCATCGTACTTCCTGCCCGCCAACACCGACATCGATGCGTAGTGCCGGTCATCGGGCACGCCCACAAGGGACACCGCCGCACCATCATCGCGGGTGAGCGTGAGCGGGGCCGTCGCGCCGCCGTCCTCGTTCGTGAAGCTCAACTGGACGTAGCGGCCCGGGCAGACGGACGCGTTCCAGGCGGAGCGGAGCGCGCATGCCGAGGTGGTGAGGAACGGAAGATTGGCCACCACCCAGGCGCCGGCGGTGCCGGAGACGGCGCCGGCCCGGTCCACGAACACCGCGGCCTTGTCGCCGTCGGCATCCGCATTTGGGTTCTCCACGTAGACCGGATTTGCGTTTACAAACGTCACCTGCCCCGTCCAGTTGTCCGCGTGCAGTGGAAACTCATTGTCGCGCTCGAACCCCAGCGCACTGGACGGGATTCCGCCGGCCATGTCGTAGTTGACGAACGTGACCGCGTCGGCGCCGACGGTGCCGTCGTAGAACTCGTAGCCGCGGAGCGGCGTGCCGGGCGCCAGCGCTTCGCCCGTGTTGGCGGAGTGCCCCACGAAGAGCGTGCCGGTCACACGCGTGTGCTCGGCCGCGAAGGTGGCGCCGGTCGCGTTGTCGGCGAGCACCGCGTTGCTCAGGAGCAGGCTGTCGCCCCGGAGCCAGACGGCGCGCGAGGGGTGCTTCCAGGCGACGAAGTTGGCGAAGTCGGCCATGACCGAGGGCGAATCGCCGGCCGGATCCTCGCGCGGTTCGTACGCGGTCGTCTCGGTGGTCCCGTCGGGGCGCGGGCCGTCGTCCACCCGGAGCCCGTTGCGCGAGTTCGAGTGGGCCTCGTTGTCGGCGAAGACACCGAGCCGCGTCGTGCGCGGAAGGAGCGGCGAGCCGGTCGAGAGGCCGGTCGGATGCGCCGGGAGCGCAAACCAGAAGCCCGAGCCCGCGGACCCCGCGGCCACGTTGCCGCGGATGGTATTGTCGGGATTCGTGATCCAGAAGGTGGCCGGGGTGAGGTCCGATGCGAGGATCTCCTCGCCGCTGGCCGGCTTCTTGGTGCCGAGGCCCAGGTTGTCGAGGATCTGGTTGCCGGTCTCGGCGCCGTCCTCGAGGAAGTAGCCGTGGCCGACGGCATCGTAGCAGACGTTGCCCTCGACCCGCGCGTTACTGCTGCCATGCACCGTGACGCAGCGGTTGAAGCTGTGCCAGACGCTGCTGTTGGCGAAGTACTGGCCGGTTACGTCACCCGCCATGTGCCAGTGCATCGGGTAACGCGCGAGCATGTGCTTCTGGCCCATGGTGTAGAGCTCGACGCCCTCCACATGGGCGGTGCCGCCCGCCTGCACCAGAATGTGCCCGCCGAAGCCGCCCACGCTGCCGGCGCTGTCGCCCCGGATCGTGACGTTGCGGGTGAGGAGTCCCACCTCGGCCCGCTCGTCCACGGTGCGTCCCGCGATCGTCTGCACCTGGCCGTAGTGACTGAAGAGCAGCGGTTGCGCGAGCGAAACCGTGGCGCTGCTCACCGAGGCGACCTCGACCTCCTCGTCTCGGCGCGGATCGAAGTCGGTCGAAGCGACCACGAGGCGATCGCCCGCGTGCCACGCCATCGCGTGGTCGAGCACGAGCTGCGAGGCGCCGGCCGTGGCGCTGGCGTTGAGCCGCGCCCAACCGGCGCGCGGATCGCCGTGCAGCTCGAGCATGCCGCCCGGCATGACACCGAGCACTTTGGCGCCCATGCCGAGGACGCTCGGGTCGGTCTCGCTGCCGGTGAGGGTAATGAGCGCGCGGTGGGTGTAGGGCGCGTTGCCGGCTCCGATCTGCAGGCGGCCCTGCACCACGATCGAGCCGGCGGTGAGAGCGAGGTCCTTTTCGTCGAAGACGAGCGCGCCGGCGATGGTGAGGCTCGCGAGCGCGGGCGGCGAGACGTCGAGCAGCATCGCCTTGTCGGCGGGAATCGTCACGGCGGCGCCGGCGGCGGGAAGCTTCCCGCCCCAGGCGGCGGGATCGGACCAGCGCGCGTTGATCGTGACGGGCGGGGCGTCCGTACCGCCGGGGCCGGTGCTGTCGCCGGCGGAACAGGCGGGGAGCGTGAGGATGCCCGCGCCGATCGCGGCGCGCGTCACGAATGCCAGAACCCGCACGCGGGGGCGGGCGCAAATTGCCGGGAGCCCTTGCACAATGTCCTCGCCACGCGATGTGAATCGGAGGGCCGGCCCGTCGTGGCCGGACGGGTCGAAAAGCGCGGCAAGATGCGGGCACAATCACGCTGCAACGAGTGGCAGCACGGGAGGAGATGCAGGTGGAGCGGCGCGGCGGCGCGCGGGTGCTACCGAGATGCGGCGCGCGCGGCGTGCAAACTTTCGGCGTCGGCGTAGATCAGCAACTCGTGGCGCACGCGTCCTGCCGTTCGGAGCACGATCCCGGGGTACCGCGCGCATGGGGACTGCTTGGCCGAGGGCGGGCAGCCGTTGTAGCGCAGCAGCGCGCCGCGCACGGTGCCGCTGCGCCGGAGATATTGCGCGAACACCCGCGCGCCATGGCAGATGTTCGCCTCGATGTCGGTGAGATCGTCCGACGGACAGCCGTACTCGCCGGCGTGGAACGGCATCACCTGCATGAGCCCGGTGGCGCCGCGGCTGCTCACGGTGTCAGGGTCGAGGTCGGGATTTTCGATGAGCACGAGCGCGGCGATGAGGCTGGGTGCCACGCGCATGCGGCGCGCTTCCGCGACGACCGAGCGCGCGATGCGTCTGGCGGTGCCCACTTCGGGCGTGTGGCGGCGGAAGACGCGGGCGAGCGGTACCGCGGCAAAGCGGGCGATGGCGGCGCGCTCGAGCGAGGCGCTGTCGAGCGCGGCGCTGTCGAGCGCGGCGCTGTCGAGATCCGCCGCCGACGTATCACCCGCGGGCGGGGGCGGGGGCGCGCGATCCGCGACCGATGCGGGCCTGAGGCCGTCGGGCGCGGTCGGCCAGTCGATCGGCAGCACGAGCACCGCGCCGGCGGCGCAGAGCACAGCGAGCGCGATCACGAAGCCGCGGCTCGGCCCTCGCGGATCGCGCGCGCCGCCACGCGTGCCGCTGCGCGCGGCGCGCGAGGGGACGCTCGAGTCTTCCGCTGCCGGCGGCTCGACCATCGGGGCTCGCATGTCAAAGGGGACTCGGGGAACGTAACCCTCGGGGCGTGGGCCGGCCAGGGGATCGCGCGTGGTGCGCACCGGCCGGCACCCGGCCCCACCGTGCGAATCCGGCGCGCCGCATCTATTGTGCTCTGCATGACTGAACGGCTCTACTACACCGACGCATATCTCGCGCGCTTCGACGCCGCCGTGCTCGAGCGCGGCGACGGCGGACGCCGCATCTACCTCGACCGCACCGCGTTCTATCCCACCTCCGGCGGCCAACCGTTCGACGCAGGGCGACTCGGCGAGTCGTCGATCGTAAACGTGATCGATGAAGGCGAGCGCATCGCCCACCTGCTCGACGCACCGCTCGACCCCGCGGCCGCGCGGGTCGAGGGCGTAGTGGAGTGGGCGCGGCGCTTCGATCACATGCAGCAGCACACCGGTCAGCACCTGCTCTCCGCCGTGCTGGCCGAGCTGTTCGGCTGGGCGACGGAGAGCGTGCATTTCGGCGCGGAGACCTCGACGCTCGACCTTGATGCCGGCGCCGTGTCGCCCGAGCAGATGCGCGCCGCGGAGACGCGCGCCAACGAGATCGTGTGGGAGGATCGCCCGGTTACCGTGAGCTTCGAGGACGCCGAGTCGGCCGGCGGGCTGCGCAAGGCGTCGGACCGGAGCGGGACGCTCCGCATCGTGAGCATCGGCGAACTCGACCGGAGTGCCTGCGGCGGCACGCACGTCCGTGCGACGGGCGCCATCGGCGCCATCCTGATCCGCGGGACCGAGCGGGTGCGCAAGCAGGCGCGCGTCGAGTTCGTCTGCGGAGGGCGAGCGCTGCGCGACGCCTGGCGCAATCGCGCGCTCGTGCAATCGCTCGCCGCCGCGTACTCGGCCGCCCCGGCCGATCTGCCGGCGCTCGTCGAGGCGCAACGGGCCGAGCTCAAAGGGGCGGAGGCGGCGCGGCGCGCGCTCGAGCAGGAGCTGGACGCGCATCGCGCGCGGGCGCTTCACGCCGCCACGCCGGCCGATGCCGCCGGCCTTCGCCGGGCGCTCGTCCGGGACGTCGAAGGCGGCATCGAGCGGCTGCGCGGGCTGGCGCAGGCGTATGCGGCGGAGCCCCGCAGCGTGTTGGTGGGCGCGCTGGCCGCGCCGCCAGCGCTTCTCGTCGCCACCTCGGCCGACAGCGGCATCGACGCGGGCGCCCGCCTCCAGGCGGTGCTCGGCCAGGTAGGGGGGCGCGGCGGAGGCAACGCGCGATTGGCGCAGGGCACCGTGCCGGATGCGGCGGCGCTCGCGCGGGCCGTCGAGCTGTTGGCGTGACCTTTCCGCTTACCAGGCTCGACGGCGATCCGCGCGTCGCTCAGTGGCGCGATGCGGTCGGCGCTCCGCTCGAGGTGGATGCGCCGGCGGCCCATCACCCGCGTGGTCCGTCGACGCACGGCACCCTTCTCATCGTCACCTGGAATCTCTGGATCGGCCGCGGGCGACTGCACGAGGTGATTCCACGCGCGCGTGCCGCCTGCGCGGCCCCCGGCGCGCCCGCGGACGGCGCGCCCGTCGTCGTGCTGCTCCAGGAAGCGGTCCGCGCGGGCGACGCCGTTCCAGAGGCGAGCCCGCAATCCACCGGCGTGCGCCACCGGCCTCGCCGCGAGCTGCCCGAGTGCGACGTCGCGGATCTCGCGCGGAGTCTGGGCTACACGCTCCGCTACGCGCCGTCGATGCGGAACGGCGCCGCGCGCAGCGACCGCGGCTGCGCCATCCTCTCGTCGCTGCCGCTCGAGGACGCGGTCGCCTGGGAATTGCCGTTCTCGTATCAGCGGCGCGTGGCGCTCGCCGCCACCGTGCGCCTCGCGGGCGGCAGGCGGGTGCGCGTCGCCAGCGCGCACCTCGATAACCGGGGCGGGCGCCCGCGCGACATCCTGGGCGTGGGCGGCCGCGGCCGCCAGGCGGAAATGCTGGTGCAGCGACTCACCGCCCGCCTTCCGGCCGACGTTCCCGTGGCGCTCGGCGCCGACCTCAACCTCGCGCGTGGCCGCCGCGAGCACACCTGGCGCGCGCTGGCGGAAGCGGGCTTCCGCAACGGCCTGCCGGAGCGGCCGCCCCGCTGGCGGCACACCTTTCATCGGGTGCCGCGCCTCAATCTCGACTGGCTGCTCGTGCGCGACGTGGGGAGCTCGCTCGCGCGAGTGGAGGTGCACCGGCTCGACGAAACGCCGCTCGACCGGGGCCGCTACGTGTTCGGATCGGACCACCATCCGCTCGCCGCGCGGATCGAGGTCGCCCCTCGAGCGCCCGAGCCCGCGTGATCGCGTTCTCGTGGGGGGGCTGGGCGCTCATCGCGATCGGCACCATCGCCGTCGTGGTGGTGCTGAGCACCCTCCTCCTGCCCGACCACATGCCGGCGATGAGCGTCAATGCCACGTCCGAGGCCGGGTCGGAGGAGTTTCTCGCCGCGCTCTCTCGCTACCTCAACGTGCCGGTGCTCCGCGGCGGCACCGTGCACCTGCTGCAGAACGGCGACCGCTTCTTCCCCGCCCTGCTGGATGCGATTCACGGGGCGCGAGAGACGGTCAACTTCCAGGTGTACATCTTCGAGTCGGACGAGGTGGGCGAACGGTTCGTCGCCGCGTTCGAGGAGCGCGCCCGCGCCGGCATCGAGGTGCGGGTCCTGCTCGACGGGTTCGGCTGCATCCGCTTCCGGAAGCGCGATCGCGACCGGCTGCGGCGCGCGGGTGTCAAGCTCGAGTTCTTCCGGCCGCTCACCCCGTTCACCCTCGTCCGCGCGTTCAAGCGCGACCACCGGCGCGCCATGGTGGTCGACGGCCGGGTCGGCTTCACGGGCGGTGCCGCCATTGCGTACAAGTGGGCGGGCGACGCGCGCGGTCCCGGCGAGTGGCGCGATTCGCTCACGCGCATCACCGGCCCGCTGGTCGACGGCATCCAGACCGCGTTCGGCGAGAACTGGTTCTATCGCACCGGCGAAATTCTCACGGGCGAGAAGTTCTTCCCCCGCGCCGCCGCCGAGGTGGCGGCGCCCGCGCCGGTCGGGTCGGGGCCGTCCGGCATCGCGCTCGTAAGCTCGCCCTCCGATGCCGCGCAGCCGATGCGCATCCTGCTCTGGCTTTCGTTCGCCTCGGCACGGCGGCGGATCTGGCTGTCGAATTCCTACTTCGTGCCGGGAGATGCGCTGCGCGACGTCCTGATGAAGCAGGCACGCGCGGGCCTCGACGTCCGGCTGCTCCTGCCCGGTGCCCGGACCGACGCGAAGCCGGTGCGGCTCGCCGGCCACACGCACTACGAGGAAATGCTTGCTGCGGGGGTGCGGATCTTCGAGTACCAACCCACCATGATGCATGCCAAGACCGTCGTCGTGGACGAGCGGTGGGCGGTGACGGGCTCCGCCAACATGGATCGGCGCTCCGTCAAGCTCAACGAAGAGAACGTGATCGGCGTGTGCGACGCGGCGTTCGCCGCCGAAGTCGAGCGCGGGCTGGTCGAGGATTTCGGCCGCTCGCACGAAGTGACTCTCGAGGAGATGCGGGCGCGCGGGATCGGCGTGCGGGTGCTCGAGCGGGTTTCGCGGCTTCTGATCGAGCAGTACTGACCGCGCGTCGAGCTCAGGCGCCGCGCGGCATCACCGAGAGCGCCGCCTCCGCCGCCTCGGCGAAAGCGAGATGGCCGGCGAGACCGCGCGCGTGCGTCTGCCAGGGAAACGCCGTGGGACCGGGCGTGAGCCCGAGCGCCGGCACCATGACTTCGTCCATCACCAGCCAGAAGGCGAGCCCGAATTCGAGGGCCGAGAGCAGACCGGGATGGGCCATCCGGCGGCGGAGCGCCGCGTATGCCATGCCCGCGCCGGCCGCGAGCGCCCAGTGGATGCCGGTCCCGACCTTCTTCGCCTCGCTGGTCGAGAAATGCGCGCCGAACGCCTCCGCGCCCTTGCGCGCCGCGGTTTGGTAGGCCGTCGAGCCGCCGCGCGCGTCGTCCTCGGCGTCGCGCACCGACGCCGACTCCCGCTCGTACAGCCATGTCGTGACCCGGCCCATCACCCAGCCCGCGGCGACACCCGCCACGACTCCGCGCACGAGACTCGCGCCCACCGGCTCGTTCATCCGCCGCATCCGCCGCTGCCACCGCTCCATCGCGCACCTCCCCGCCCCGGTCTCCCGTCGTCTCACCATCCGGGTGCAGGCTACGCCCTTCTCCGCCGCGCCACCGTGCCGCGGCTCACGCGATGAGGCTGGGGCCGCCGGTGGGCGCCGCCGCGGGCGGCGGCATGTCGGGCGGCTCAGCGCGGTGCCCGGCCTCCTCCACCGCCTCGCGCGCGGCGCGCCGTTGCCGAGCCCGGTACACACCGTACGAGAGCACGATGCTCAGCTCGTAGAGAAGGTAGAGCGGCACCGTCATCGCGATCGTGGTCCAGATGAGGTCGCCGGGTGTGAGGAAGGCGCCGACGATCACCGCCGCGACGATGGCATGGCGCCGATACCTGACCAGGAACTGCGGCGTCACGATGCCGAGCGCCGCGAGCCCGAGAATGGCGACGGGGAGCTCGAACGCCACGCCGAATGCGAGCACGAGGCTGAAGACGAAGCCGAAGTACTCGCTCGCCGTGATCATCGGCTGGAGCGACGTCATGCCGAAGCTCAGCAGCCAGGGAATCGCGAGCGGCAGCACCACGAAATACGCGAGGCATACGCCCGCCACGAAGAGCAGAATGGCGCCGGCCGCAACGCCCACCGCCACCCGCCGCTCGTGCCGGTAGAGCGCGGGGGAGACGAAGGCCCAGATCTGGTAGAGGAGGACGGGCAGCGCGGCGACGAGACCCAGGATGACGGCGGCCTCGAGGATGATCTGGAACGGATCGCCCGGATGGGTGTAGACCAGCTTGTGCCCGGAGAGATACGGCGCGATCGGCTGCTCCAGCCACCCGATCACGTCGAAGTTGAGCAGCGCGCCGAACGCCGCGCCGACCGCGACCACGACGGCCGCCAGCGACCAGATGATCCTCCAGCGCAGCTCCTCCAGATGGTCGAGGAACGGCATCTCGCCGTCCACACGGGGCTCGGTCATCGTGCACGCATCTCCACGGCTCACGTCCGGCTGGAAAGGTAACGGCGCGAGCGTGAGCCCGGCCACGGTCCGCGCCGAGCGGCGCACACTACCCTTCGCGCTTCATCCCACCGGGGAGGACGCCGAGATGAGGTCACTTCATGCGCTCAGGTCGGCCGTGGCACTCGGCACGGCGCTGGGTTGGGTCGCAGCGTGCGGCCACGACAGCAGGACCGCCGCGCGCGACAGCGGATCCCGGGTGGAGACGGCCGCCACCGTGCCTCCGGCGGCGGGCGGCAGTTCGACCGCGCCGAGCGGCGAATCGCACACCGCGTCCGCCCCCGCTGCGGCAACACCGGTGGCGGCCAGGACCGCGGGCGCGGCCGCCGCCGATCCGGCGGAGCAGATCACGGTGCGGGTGGCGCGGCAGATCTCTCCCTCGGTGGTGAGCGTACGGCGCCAGGACGCGCTGGGCTCCGGGATCATCATCCAGAGCGACGGCGTCATCATCACCAACGCACACGTGGTAGGCAGCGCTCGGCAGGTGCAGGTCGGTCTGGCCGATGGACGCGAGCTCAACGGGGAGGTCCTGGGGCGGGACCCGAGCGTCGACGTGGCGGTGGTGCGGGTGGACGGGCACAACCTTCCGGCGGCACCGCTGGCCGATTCGGACGACCTGGTACCGGGCCAGACCGCCATCGCCATCGGCAATCCGCTCGGCCTCGAGCGCACGGTGACGGTCGGCGTCGTCTCCGCTGTCAACCGGAGTCCGCGCGGGTTCGGGCTCGAGGGCTTGATCCAGACCGACGCCGCGATCAGTCCCGGCAACTCGGGCGGCCCGCTGCTCAACTCGAACGGTCAGGTCATCGGGATCACGACGGCCGTCATCGCGGCACCCGGTGCCAGCAACCTCGGTTTTGCCGTTCCGATCAATCTCGCGAACGACATCGCGCACCAGGTGGTCACCACCGGCCGGATTACGCGTGCGTTTCTCGGGATCGACTATCGCGACATCGACGAGATCCTGGCACAGCAGTTCGGGCTGCCGGTGGATCAGGGCATCATCGTGGCGGCGGTGGGCCGCGGGACGCCGGCCGCGCGCGCCGGCCTGCGCCAGGGTGACATCATCACGGAACTCGACGGCAAGCCGCTCAAGGGCGGCGGCGAGCTCCGGAAGGCGCTTCGCGCTCGCAAGCCCGGCGACACCGTGACGCTCACCGTGCTCCGGCCGGGCGGCACGAGCACGGTGAAGGCCACGCTGTCGGAGATGTCGCTCCAGTAGGGCCGGTCAGCGATTGGGCTGCGGCGTGAGCCGGAAGTACGCCTTCTTCTTCTGGAAGCCGCGCGGAAAGCGCCGCGTGGCCTCCTCGTCCGACACGGTGCCGAGGATGATCACGTCGTCGCCGTCCTTCCAGTCGGCGGGGGTCGCCACGGAGTGGGTGGCGGTGAGCTGCAGCGAGTCGAGCACGCGGAGCAGTTCCTCGAAGCTGCGTCCGGTGCTGGCCGGATAGGTGAGCGTGAGCTTCACCTTGTTGTCGGGACCGATCACGAACACCGAGCGCACGGTGTGGGTCTCGCTCGCGTTCGGATGGATCATGTCGTACAGGTTCGAGATCGCCCGGTCGGGATCGGCCACCACCGGGAAGTTGAGCTTGTGGCCGGTGAGCTCCCGGATGTCGTCGCTCCAGCGGGCGTGCGAATCGAGCGGATCGACGCTCAACCCGATCACGCGGGTGTCGCGCCGGTCGAATTCGGGCTTGAGCGCGGCCACGGCGCCCAGCTCGGTGCTGCAGACCGGCGTGAAGTCCCTGGGGTGAGAAAAGAGCACTGCCCATTTGCCCGCCTTCCAGTCGTGAAAGCGGATCGGTCCCTCGGTCGTGTCGGCGGTGAAATCGGGCGCCTCGTCGCCCAGACGAACGGCCATGCTGTCCTCCCGGATTCGGTGCGCGGTGCGCAATGCGACGCGGCCCGCGATGTCGGGTCGCGGGCCACGTGCCGCGACTTAGATGGATCCGCCGGAATGTCCGGCCGCGCGGCCCATCAAGTCGGGGAAATCGCCGCGCTGCATGAATATTTAGCCGGCCGGCGGGACCGTCAAGGGGCGCGGGCCGTCACCCGGTAGACCGAGTACTGCCCGACTCGCGCCACAGGCGTGAGCGTGAGCGCCGGGTCGTACCAAATCCAGCTGCCGGCCAGATGGCTATGCAGGTCGCGCCGGGAGAAGTCGTCGAGATAGTGGCTGCCCACGCGCCGGAGGAGCGCGCGGGCCCGGAGCACCGGCCGGTTGTAGGTCCACCCCACGTAATACCACGGGCCGGGGAGCCGTGCGAGCTCGGCGCGGGAACCGGCGTAGCGCCCCGGGCCGGCCCACGCCCCGTCGCGCGGGCGCATCGGGCCGGGGCGGCCACGCCAGTGGTAGTCCGAGTCGTTCGTTTCGCTGAGGCAGAGCACCACGTTGAGCCGCGGAAACGCGATGCGAAGGAAGCCGTAGTCGGACGTCCAGGGGACGAGCACCGTGCCGGCGGGCGTGGCGGCGGGCGTGGCGGCGGGTCCGGCGGCCACGAGCGGCTCGACCGCCCCCGTGAGCTCGCGCTGATTGAGCTCGTACGGCATGAGCGGCGCGAACGCCAACCGGTCCGCCACGACGACGGCGCCGAGCACCACCGCCCAACCCCACGACCGCCGCGATCCGAAGACCAGCGAGCCCAGTCGCCGTAGGCCCACCGACGCGAGGAGGGCCAGCGGCAGCAGCGCGGGCGCGTAGTAGCGCGGCTCATGTCCCGCGAGAAACGGCAGCGCGGAGACCGCGAGCCACGCCGACGGAAGCCGGAGGCCCCGGCGCCAGGGCGGCAGCGGCACGAACGCGAGCACGACGATGAACGCCTGGAGAAAAAACACCAGCGCGTACATCCGCTCGAGCGGATGGGGCCGGGTCATCACCCTCCACGCCAGCACCACCGATGAGAGGTCCGAACCGCCGACGACCCAGAGCCCGAGCGTCGTGAGCACGAACGCGCCCGCGCCCACCAGCGCCCCGCGCCGCGCCACGGCGGCCCGGCGGAAGCGCGGGTCGCCCGCCACAAGGAGCGCCGCAAGGAGCCCACCGAAGGCCACCACCGCGGTCAGCCGGCAGAGCGCGCCCAACGCCAGGGCAATGCTTGCAGCCGCGAGATGGGCGGCGCGGCTCGAGGTGCCGACCGCGGCGCCCCCGGCCCCGCCAATGCGATACGACCGCAGGAACGCCCAGCTCGCGAGCGTCACGAGGAGCAGGCTCGGCACCTCGGACAAGGTCTTCCATCCGAGATAGAGCGTCACCGGCAGGAAGAGCAGCACGAGCGCGGCACGGCGGGCGCGGCGTGCGTCCAGCAATTGTCGATAGACCGCGTACCCAGCGGCCACGAAGCCGAGCGACATCAGCGCGTAGCAAAGCTGAACCGCGAAGAGCGCGCGCTGCCCGGTCCCGAACGTGTCGAGCAGGAGCCGGAGCAGCACCACGTGTCCGATCTTGCCGGAGAAGAACCCGATCGGGAAAAGCCCGCTCTCGACCTCGAGCGCGATCAGATCACGCGGGGCGTGGGCGAGCGCGGAGTAAAGATAGAAGTACTCGTCCCAGTAGCGATGGGACGTGAAGCTCAGGGCGAGAAAGAAGGCGGCGCAGGCCGTGACCGCGAGGCCGGCGCGCCACCCGAAGCGCGGTGCCCCGCGCGCAAGTGCGGCGCGGGCCCGTCCGCCCGCGCGCGTGGCGGCACCAGGCCGCTCGGCCGGAACCTGCACGCGGGGGTGCGCGCCGGAGGATGTCGCCATCGGGTGCCGCCTCGGCCTGCCAGAGTTTTGCGCCGCAACAGTTGCACCCTACCAATCTATGGCCACATCGGCCGGCGCCGTGCGCCGCCTCACTCAGTCCTGGCGGACAGCTCCACGTCGAGGGTGATCTTCACCTCGTCGCCCACCAGGAAGCCGCCGGCCTCGAGTGCCACGTTCCACTCCAGACCGAAGTCCTTTCGGCTGATCCGGGTCGTGGCGGTGGCGCCGCGCTTCACGTTTCCGTATGGATCCTTGAGCTCGGAGTCGTCGGTCTCGACCCTCAGCAGGACGGGTCGGGTGACCCCGTGCAGCGTGAGATCGCCGGTGATCTCGAGCTCACCGATGCCCGCCCGCGCCACGCGGGTGGAGCGGAACTCGATGGTGGGATACTTCTGGACATCGAGGAAGTCGGCGCTCTTGAGATGTGCGTCTCGATCGGGCTCGCCGGTGTTGATCGAGGCGGTATCGATGCTGGCCTCGACCGATGAGCGGGTGACGTCGGCGCTGTCGAGCCGGACGGTGCCGGTGATGCGGGCGAATTCGCCGCGCACGTTGGCCACCATCATGTGGCGAACGGCAAAGTGGGCGCTGCTGTGTGCGGGATCAATATCCCAGAGGGTGACGCCGGCGGGCGCGGCGGTGGAGGCGGGTGAAGCAGAGGACGGCATGACGACTCCATCGAAAGAGGTTGCTGTCGCCGCCCCCGTGGCGGCGCACCGATGGCCGCTATACTAGGCGTAGTGCTACATAATGTCAAGCGCTTGATCATTTCGAGTGCCGGCGTTACCATGGGGCATGCCCGACCAAGAGACCTTTTGCCCGGTCTACGCGTCGATCGAGCTGCTCCAGGAAAAGTGGACGCTGCACATCATTCGCGCCCTTCTCACAGGCCCGCAGGGTTTCAACGAGCTGGGCCGAGCGGTGGGCGCCAATCCGACGACGCTGGCCCAGCGGCTCGACCGACTGGAGGCCGTCGGCGTGGTGAAGCGCACCGTGCAATCCACCATGCCGCCCCGGACGAGCTATCAGCTCACCCGCGCCGGGGTGGCGCTCCAGGACGTCATCGACGCGGTGGATCGCTGGGGCCGGCGGCACCTGGCCCAACCGGCAACGCGATGACGCGGCGCCGCCTCGGCCGCCTGCCGTTTCTCCTACTCTTCACAATGCTCGCGCTGCTCGGCGGCGCAGCGCCCCCATCCGCCGCCGCGCAATCGGCTCGTGCGGTGAAGCCGAGCCAGGGCGGCGCGGTCGAGCAGACGATTGGGGATACCCGCATCGAGATCCGCTACAACCGCCCCGTGGCGCGCGGGCGCACGCTGTTCGGCGGGGTCGTGCCGTGGGGTAAGGTGTGGTGTCCCGGCGCCGACTCCGCGACCACGATCGCGTTCAGCACGCCGGTCAAGGTGAACGGTGCGCCGGTGGCGCCCGGCACCTACAGCGTCTGGGCGATACCGGGACCCGAGCAGTGGTCCGTAATTCTGAGCCGCGCAGCGCACGTGTTCCATATCCCATATCCGGCGGGGCACGATGCGCTCCGCGTCGCCGTGGCGCCGCGCCGCGGCGCGCACATGGAAACGCTCGCGTTCTACTTTCCGGTGGTGGAGGGGCGAACGGCGGAGTTGTGGCTGCACTGGGGCACCACGATCGTCCCGCTGTCGATCGTGGTGCCCTGAGCGAAGCTCGCTTGGGGCAGACCGCGCGTCAGCGCGCGCCGACTTCCCGGGCTGCCTCGGCCGAGGTGAGCACCTCGCCCTGCATGACTTCCGGCCGCCCGGCGTCGATCGGGGCCGGGTTCGACACGAGGTACTCCGCCGCGCGGCGGTTCGACTCCTCGGCGCCCGATCGACTCTCGAAGACGCTGATGGTGATCAGCTCCCGGTCGTCGACGTTGAGCGCGTAGTATGCGTGAAAGCCGGGGACCGACTGCAGCATCGGCACGAAGCCGTCGTGCAGTTGGCGGCCCAGTGCGTCCATTTTCTCAGCGGTGGCTGTTCCTGGAGTCGGGGTGTAGTGGCGGATCGTGGCGTACATGGGCACCTCCGGATGATGGCGTCTGAGGAGCATCCACTATACGGCGGCGCGGGAGGGCGTCAAGACAGCGCGCCGGGCGCCGTGCGGCTCGCGCTCGCCGCCGCGGGCGCGGTGGTATTGGCCCTGCTCTTCGCGGCGCTCGCGAGCGCGGTGCTGCCGGTGGGAACGGTGCCCTCCTGGGATAAGCTCGTCTTTCTCCGGATCGGTGCGCACGCGACGCTTGCCGGCGAGCGCTGGTTCACGGTGGTGAGCCTGCTGGGTTCGCCGCTGCCGTGGGTAGTGGCGGGTGCATCGGTTCTGATACTTGCATGGCGCCGTCGAGCGCTGCTCGCGCTCGAGTGGACGGCGGGGTTCGGCGGCGGCAAGCTGCTCGAGACCGCGTTGAAGGTCGAGATCCACCGCCCGCGGCCACCGGGCGCGGGACGCTTTCTGCACGGCGCGTCATTCGGATTTCCGAGCGGGCACGTCATGGGGGCGCTGCTCTGCTACGCGCTGCTGGCGCACACGCTGACCCGGCTCACGCCTTCCGCCCATCGTCACCGCGTGCTCATCTGGCTCGGTGTTGCCGGGATCGTCGCGGCCGTCGCCGTGAGCCGGCTGTATCTCGGCGTGCACTACCTGAGTGACGTGGTCGCTGGGGTGCTCGCGGCCGGCGCCTGGCTCCTGCTCTGCTTCACTGCATTCGACGCCGCCCGGATCCGGTGGCCGTTCCCGCGTTCATAAACCCGCACGGCGGCAGCGCCGGCGCGGCGGCGGACGCGCTCCGCCATGCCGGCGGCTTCGCGGTGCGCGAGGCCGCGCCGGACACGCTCGCTGCGCTCCTCGGTGAAGAAGTTCGCCAAGGCGCGCGACGGGTGCTCGTGGCCGGAGGCGACGGAACGATCGCCGCGGCCGCGTCGGTGCTGGCCGGCACGCCGGTCGAGCTGGCCGTGGTCCCGGGCGGCACGCTCAACCATTTCGCCCGGCACCACGGCATTCCGACCGACGCGATCCGGGCGGTCGAGGCGGCGCAGCACGGCGCGGTGCGCCCCGTCGACGTGGCGTACGTGAACGACCGGCTCTTCATCAACACCAGCTCGGTCGGCGCGTACGTGCGATTCGTGCGCACGCGGGACCGCCTCCAGTCGTACGTCGGCTACCGCGTGGCGAGCGTGCTCGCTGCCTGCCGCACCCTGACCGAGCTGCACTCGCTGCATGTGCGGGTGGACCTCCGCGGCGAGGCGATCGTGTACCAGACGCCGCTCCTCTTCGTGGGCGTTGGCGAGCGGAGCCTCGCACCCACGAGCCTGGGTGCACCGCGACCGGGCGGCGCCCGCGCGCTCCACGTGGCGGCGCTCCGCGGACGCCGGCAGGCATGGCGGTTCGCCCGGACGTACGCGCGCGGCGCGTCCGTCCACCCACGGGCGGACGAGCCCGTGGCCGAATCGGCCGGCTTCCTCATCGACAGTGTCCTGGTCGACCACTGCCGGGTCGAGGTGCACCGCGACCGGCTCAACGTCGCGCAGGATGGCGAGATCACGCGGATGCAACCGCCGCTCGACTTCCGACTGGCGCGGGACGCCCTGCGGATCGTGGTCCCGGCGGGGGGTGCCGGGCCCGGACCTTGCACCGGCCCGGTTGTGCATCCCCTATACTGAGATATCTTCGGCACCATGTCCCGCTCGAGGTCCAGCCGCCTCTCGGCGCTGCTCCTGACCGTCATCTTCTCGGCCGGGAGTTTCGGCCTGTCCGCGTTCGACGCGCTGGCCTTCCATCGCTCGGGCGTGGCGCGCGGCGCCACCGGTCCGCACTACGAGGCGGCCGGCACCGTCTGCGGCCACGGTGACCGCTGCATGCTGGGCAGCACGCTGCCCGGCCCCCGGCTCGCGACGCCGTTCAAGGTCGCCGCGCGGCTCGCGCCGGTGGTCGAGACGCGGCAGCCGCCCGCGCCGATCGCCGCGCTTCCGAGTTTCGACCGCCGCACCCTCCCCCAACCTCGCGCACCACCGCCGCCGCTCGCCTGATGCTTCGTTCCGGGCCGCTCGACTGACCCGGATCGTCGGCACGAATTCCGGCTCGCGCCGGACAATTCGGAGGCTGCGGTGGATCTTGTACGGAGGATGCTCGTCCTGGGCATCGCCGGGGCGTGCGCGGCAATTGCCGCCCGCCCGGCGTGGGCGCAGAGCCGGGCCGACACACTTGCTCTGAGCCGGCGGGCCGCCGTCGATACGGCGCTGGCCCGCAATCCGGGGCTGCATGTGGCCCGCGAGCAGATCGCGGAGGCAGAGGCGCGCGTGGTCGAGGCCAGCGCCTTTCCCGACCCGACGGTCTCCGCCGATCTCCTCGGCCAGCCGAACGTATTTCGTCCCGGGGGCAACACGGGGGGCGATTTTGCGGTCGGTCTCACCGTGCCGTTCCCCCAGAAATTCCACCTGCGCGGCGCCGTGAGCCGCGGGGATCTCGAGGCCGTCCAGTTCGGCTACGCGCAGCTCCAGCAGCAGACGGCGTCGGCCACGGCGCAGGCGTACGACGCGCTGCTGGTGGCTGAGCGGCACCGGAGCGATCTCACCGAGGGGAAGGCACTCGCCGAGGATTTTCTCAAGAAGACCGAAGCGAGGTTCGACGCGGGCACCGCGGCTCGGCTCGACGTCCTCAAGGCCAAGGTGGATGTCGCCGCCGCGGAGAACGCGCTCATCGCGAACGGGCGCGACATCAGCACCGCCCGGTCCAACCTCAACCGTTTGCTCGGCCGCGCGGTGGGCGCGCCGGTGGCGCTCTCCGATTCGCTCTCGGTGCCGCCCGGCCTGCCCGCGCTCGACGCGCTGGTGCGGACGGCGCATGCGTCCCGGCCCGAGCTGCACGGCCTGCTGAGCCAGCAGGCCGGCGCGCATGCCGCCACCTCGCTCGCCAGGCAGTACTGGATGCCCGACCTCTCCTTCGAGGTCGAAAAGAACTTCGTGGACGGCGTACCCAACTCCTACACCACGACGCTCGGCTTCACGGTGCCGCTCTTCTTCTGGAACCACCAGCGCGGCGAGGTGGCCGAGTCGCGCCACCGCGAGAGCGAGCTGGCGGCCGCGTACCGGGACCAGTCGGCGCAGGTGGAGCAGGACGTGCGCGTCGCCTGGGCCAACGCGGACGCCGCCTATCGGCAGGCGCGCTATCTGGGCGACGAGCTGCTGCCGGAGGCGCGCCGTGCGCTCGACATCGCCCTCACGAGCTACGGGCTCGGCGGCTCGTCGGCGCTCGAGGTGCTCGACGCGCGCCGCACGCTGCTCGACGCCGAGGGTCAGTACGCCGATGCCCTGGGGGCCGCCAACGATGCGCGCGCGGAGCTCGAGCGCGCGGCCGGCGCGCCGCTCGAAACGATTTCCGGCGGCACGCCGGACGGAGATGCCAATGATCACTAGGGTGAAGATGCGGCGCGGGTGGAGATGGCGCGCGCCGGTGTGGCGGGCTCTCGGTGCGGCGGCCGCGCTCGCGGTGGCCGGATGCGGCCCGCACGACGGCGCCGGAGCGGACGCCGCGGAGGCGGGCCATGCCGCTGCGGGCGGGGCTACGGCGCGGTCCGATACCGGCGGGGGGGCCGCGCACTCCACGGCGGCCACCGACAGCCTCACCGCGGAGCAGCGGGCGCGGCTTCAGGTGACGGAGGTGAAGTCATCCACCTTCCACCCGACGGTTGAAGTAACCGGCACGGTCGCGTTCAACGGGGACATCAGCACCCAGGTCCTGGCGCCGATTTCCGGTCCGGTGTCGCGCCTGCTGGTAGAGCCGGGCGCGCGGGTGCGGCGCGGAGATGCGCTGGCGCTCGTCGCATCGCCCGACTACGCGGCCGCGGTCGCCGGCTACATGAAGGCGGAGGCCACGGCCGCCAATCTCCAGCGCATCGCCGATCTCGACGCGCAGCTCTTCCAGCACGACGCGCTCGCGCGCCGAGACCTGGAACAGGCCCAGACCGACGCGGCCACGGCCGCCGCCGACCGGGCTGCGGCGCTCGAGCAGCTCCGCTCGCTCGGCGTGGACTCGGCCGGCCTCGACGCGATCCGCCAGCACCGCGCGCCGCGGGGCGCGCAAGGCGTGGTGCGCGCGCCGATCTCGGGCACGGTGGTCGAGCGGCTCATCACGCCGGGCCAGCTCCTCCAGGCCAACACGACGCCCTGCTTTACCGTCGCCGATCTCTCGAGCGTGTGGGCGATGGCCAACGTGTTCGAGGGCGACCTGCCCTACGTCGCCACCGGCGACTCGGCCGAGGTGCGGCTCACCGGCGACACGACGCGGGCGTACCCGGGGGTCGTCACCTACGTCGGCGCGCTGGTCGATCCCAATACCCGCGCGACGGCGGTCCGCGTGCTCACGCCCAATCCGGACCGCACCCTCAAGCGCGACATGTTCGTGCGGGTGTCGATCCGCTCGCACCGGCCCCGGACGGGCCTCGTCGTGCCGGCCTCCGCCGTGCTGCGCGACGCGGACAACCTGCCGTTCGTGTACCTCGCGCTGCCTGGCGGCGGCTACGCGCGGCGGCCGGTGCAGCTCGGCGCGCACGTGGGCGACCGCCTTGGCGCACAGTTCGAGATCACCGGCGGTCTCGCCGCGGGCGACCGGATCGTGACCCAGGGCGGGCTCTTCATGCAGTTCGCGGAAAATCAATGAACGGCGACGCCACACCCTCGATCATCCACCGGCTGGTCGCGGCCTCGCTGCGCCAGCGGTTCGTGGTGGGGCTCTTCACCGTGCTCATCGCGGCGGTCGGCGCGTGGTCGTTTTCCCGCCTTCCGGTGGATGCGTACCCCGATCTCTCGCCGCCGATGGTGGAGGTCATCACCCAGTGGCCCGGCCACGCGGCCGAGGAGGTGGAGCGGCTCATCACCGTGCCGCTCGAGATCGAGCTCAACGGATTGCCCCAGCTCAAGGTCGTCCGCTCGATTTCGCTCTACGGGCTCTCCGACGTGCGGCTCACCTTCGAGGACGGCGCGGACAACTACTTCGTGCGGCAGCAGGCGTTCGAGCGGCTGCCTGACGCCGAGCTGCCGGCGGGCGTGACACCATCGATTTCGCCGCTTTCCTCGCCCTCAGGGCTGGTGTACCGCTACGTGCTGGACAGCCCCGACCGCAGCGCCATGGAGCTCAAGATCATCGACGACTGGGTGATCGTCCGGCAGTACCGCTCGGTGCCCGGCGTGGCGGACGACTCACCGCTCGGCGGCGAGACGATGCAGTACCAGGTGCTGCTCGATCCCGCGCGCCTCGCGGGCGCCGGCCTCTCGGTGTCGAACGTGGTCGACGCGCTGGCTGCCAACAACGCCAACGCGGGCGGTGGCTTCTACTCGGAGGGCGGGCAGTTCTACTATGTGCGCGGCCTCGGCCGCGTCGCCACCACCGACGACATCGGCGACGTCGTCCTCGCCAACCGGAACGGCGTCCCGGTGCTGGTGAAGAACGTGGGCGAGGTCGTGATCGGCCACGCGCCGCGGCTCGGCCAGTTCGGCTTCAACGAGCGGGACGACGCGGTGGAAGGCATCATCCGGCTGCGCCGGGGCGAGCAGGCCCAGACGGTGCTCAAGGGCGTCGAGGCCAAGACCCGCGAGCTCAACGACAGCATCCTGCCCAAGGACGTGAAGATCCGGCCATTCTACGACCGGAGCGACCTGGTGGCGCTCACCACGCGCACGGTCGAGGACAACTTGCTGCGCGGCATCGTGCTGGTCGTCGCGGTGCTGATCCTCTTCCTGTACGACGTGCGCGCGGGGCTCATCGTCGCGGTCACCATACCGCTCTCGCTGCTCTTCGCCTTCATCTGCCTCGACCTCAAGCACATCCCGGCCAACCTGCTCTCGATCGGCGCCATCGACTTCGGCATCCTGGTGGACGGCGCGGTGGTGATGGTGGAGAACATCCACCGCCAGCTCGCGCTCAGGGCCGGCACGGCGTACGACATCACCGAGGTGATCGCGGCGGCGGCGGCCGAGGTGGACCGGCCGATCTTTTACGCGGTGGCGGTGATCGTGGCGGGCTTCCTGCCGATCTACGTGCTGTCGGGCCCGTCCGGCAAGCTCTTCTCGCCGATGGCGGACACCACGATCTTCGCGCTCATCGGCTCGCTCATCCTGACCCTCACGCTGCTCCCGGTGCTTTCGGCGTGGGTGCTGGGCCGCGGAGTGCGGGAGCGGCGGAACCCCATGTTCGAGGCGATTCGGCGCCTCTATGAGCGCGCGCTCGACCGCTGCCTCGCGCGGCCGTGGGCTACCGTCGTCGTTTCGACCGTGATTTTCGCCGCGTCGCTCGTGGTGGCGCTCGGGCTTGGCGCCGAGTTCATGCCGCATCTCGACGAGGGAGCCATCTGGGTGCGGGCCACGATGCCGTACACCATCTCCTTCGACGAATCGTCCCGGATCGTGCCGCAGATCCGCGCCGTGCTGCGCTCGTTCCCCGAAGTGACCGTGGTGGCCAACGAGCACGGGCGCGACGACGACGGCACCGACCCGACCGGCTTCTTCAACGCCGAGTTCTACGTCGGACTCAAGCCGTACGGCCAATGGCACGGCGCCTACCGCTCGAAGCAGGAGCTGATCGATGCGATCAACGCCAAGCTCACGACGTTTCCCGGCATCATCTTCAATTACACGCAGCCGGCGGAAGACGCGGTGGACGAGGCGGAGACCGGGCTCAAGAGCGCGCTCGACGTGAAGCTCTTCGGCCCCGACCTCGTGACGCTCGAGCACAAGGGCAAGGAGGTGAAGCACGCGCTGGAGCAGGTGCGCGGCATCACCCACGTCACGCTGGTGCAGGAGCTGGGGCAGCCCAGCCTCACGGTGACGCCGGACCGGGCGCGGATCGCGCGCTATGGGCTCAACGTGGACGACGTCAACAAGCTGATCGAGGCCGCGGTGGGCGGCGTGGCGGCCACCCAGGTGGTGCAGGGCGAGCGGCTGTTCGATCTCGTCGTGCGGCTCGAGCCGCAGTTCCGCGAATCGCCGGAGGCCATCGGCAACATCCTCGTGGCGACGCCGAACGGCCAGCAGGTGCCGCTCAAGGAGTTGGCCGTCATCCGGGTGGCGAGCGGCGCGTCGTTCATCTACCGGCAGGACAACTCGCGGTTCATCGGAATCCAGTATTCGGTCGAGGGGCGGGACCTCGCCGGCGCGGTGAACGAGGCGCGCGAGCGGGTGGCTGCCGCGGTGCGGATTCCGTCGGGCTACCGCGTGGTGTGGGGCGGCGAGTACCAGGAGTACACGGCGTCGCGCGCGCAGCTCCGGCTGGTGCTGCCGCTCACGCTGTTTCTCATCTTCCTCATCCTGTTCGCGCTCTACAGCAACTTCAAGTTCCCGGTCATCACGGTGCTCGGTGTGCTGCTCACGGCGCCGGTGGGCGGGATTCTGGCGCTCGCGTTCACGGGCACGCCGTTCTCGGTCTCGTCCGGGATCGGGTTCCTCGCGCTCTTCGGCGTGTCGGTCCAGACCGCGGTGGTGTACATCTCCTACGCCAACGAGCTGAGGCGGGGCGGGGCCGCCATTGCCGACGCGACGCGCGAGGCGGCATTGCTCCGGCTCCGACCGATCATGATGACGGCGCTGGTCGCGGCGCTCGGCCTCCTGCCGGCGGCGCTCGCGACGGGCGTCGGCACCGATTCGCAGCGCCCGTTCGCCATGGTGATCGTGGGCGGAATGTTCTCGCGGCTCCTCATCAGCGTGCTGCTGATGCCGGTGCTCTACGCGCTGGTGGCGCGACCGGGGGATCGGCTGGAGGTGTGAGGCGGGCGCCACCTCGCCGGCGGCGGCTCGCCCGGGCGCCCGCGGAGAGCTCTGGCGAAGAGGGACGCCGACGTTAGCTTCAGGTGGTTGCGTGCATGCGCGACCGGAAGCGGTCAGCCCACGAGTTTGCGTCCCGCAGTTCGACGGCCGCGGGTGCACGACCGAACGAGAGGATGGAAGCCATGGAGCTCGCGGATGTCCTGCGCGACCCTCCGAAGCCCCACATCCAATCCGGGCGCCGGGTCTCCATGGGCCTCGTCCCCGCGGCTGTCGCCTTCATCCATGAGATCGTCGATGATTCTTGCGCCACGCTCGAGACCGGGTGCGGCCTCTCGACCGTAGCGTTCGCTCTCACCGGCGCCCGGCATATCGTCATCGCGCCGCTCCCAGATGAATTGGAGTACCTGAAGCGGTATTGCGATGAACGCCATATCGCGACCGACCGGGTACGCTTCATCGCCGGCGGCTCCCAATCGGTGCTACCGAGCCTGCAGCCGCCGCCGCTCGATCTGGTATTGATCGACGGTTGCCACGGCTTCCCCTCTCCTTGCATCGACTGGTTCTTCACGGCCGGATTCCTGAAGAGGGGCGGGCACCTCGTTGTTGATGACACCTGGGTATGGTCCTGCCAGATTCTGCGGGACTTTCTGTGCGCGCAGCCACAGTGGCAACTCATCACGGAGTTTGAGTACCGGACCGCCGTTTTCAGGAAGCTGGAAAATGGCGCCGAGTGGCTCGAGTGGACTGAACAGCCGCTGGTGGCACGGGCTGGCAGACGGAAATGGATCGGCGGGCGTATGCACTATCGGCAACCATTCGGCGCGACGCGCGTCGGACGGGCGGCCAATGACCTCCGCCATGGCGACGTCAAGGGCCTGATGGGGAAGATTGCCCGAGTGGTATCGCGTCTCGCGCGGGCGACCCGCTGAGTGGGTCGTGCATGCAGTCCCCCGCGGGCGTCCCCGGTTCAATCCACCGCGCGCCGGTATTGCGCCGGCCACTCGATCGCCACGCCGAGCGCGCGGGCCGCGCGGAGCGGCCAGTACGGATCGCGCAGGAGCTGCCGCGCAAGCAGCACGAGGTCTGCCGCGCCGCGCGCGATGACACCGTTCGCCTGCGCGGCATCGGTAATGAGCCCCACGGCGCCGGTGCAGATGCCCACCTCGCGCCTGATCCGCTCCGCGAACTCGATCTGATAACCCGGGCCCAGCGGAATCTTCGCCCCGGGCACGGTGCCGCCGGACGAGCAGTCGATGAGGTCGACGCCGAGTGGCCTCATGCGGCGCGCCAGCTCGACCGACTGCGCGATGTCCCACCCGCGCTCGACCCAGTCGGTCGCCGAGATCCGCACGAAGAGCGGCAGCTCGGCCGGCCACGTCTCGCGCAGCGCGCACACGGTGTCGAGCACGATGCGAATCCGGTTGTCGAAGCTGCCGCCGTACTCGTCGGTGCGCCGGTTGCTCAACGGGGAGAGGAACTCGTGCAGCAGATATCCATGCGCCGCGTGCAGCTCGAGCACCTGGAAGCCGGCGGTCCGCGCACGGCGCGCCGCGGCGGCAAACGCCGCGACGATTCCCTCGATCTCGGCGCGACTCAGCTCATGGGGCACGGAATCCGCGGCGCGGAACGGGATCGGGCTCGGCGCGCACGGCTGCCAACCGCCATCGGCGGGCGGGATCTGCGCGCCGCCCTCCCACGGCCGTGCGGTGCTCGCCTTGCGCCCGGCGTGGGCCAGTTGCATGCCCGCGGCTGCGCCGTGCGCACGGACGAACCGCACGACGCGGGCAAGCGGGTCCACATGCGCGTCGCTCCAGATGCCGAGGTCGTGCGGGGAGATGCGGCCTTCGGCGGTCACCGCGGTCGCCTCGGTCATGACGAGGCCCGCCCCGCCCACGGCGCGGCTCCCGAGGTGGACCAGGTGCCAGTCCGTGGCGAAGCCGTCCGGGCTCGAGTACTGGCACATCGGGCTCACCGCGATCCGATTCGGCAGCTCGATGCCGCGGACGCGAAGCGGCGTGAACAGGGGCGCCTGAGTCATGGACCGAAACTTAGGCGCCCCGCCCAGTGCTACGCCCGGTCCAGCTGCCTGAGATCCTCGCCCGACAGTTGAATGGACGCGGCGTCGACGTTCTCCTCGAGATGCGCGGTCGACGAGGTGCCGGGGATCGGCAGCATGGCGGGGGAGCGCGCGAGCAGCCACGCGAGCGCGATCTGGTACGCCGTGGCGCCGTGCCGCCGGGCCACCTGCGCGATCGGGCCGGTGGGCTCGAGCGCGCCGGCCGAGAGGGGAAACCAGGGGATGAACGCGAGCCCTTCCGCCTCACAGTAATCCACCACGGCATCCCACTTCCGGTCGCTGACGTTGTACTCGTTCTGCACCGAGACGATGGGAAGCACGCGCCGTGCGCGCTCGATCGCATCCACCGCCGTCTCCGAAAGCCCGACGTGCCGCACCTTGCCCTCGCGCTGGAACTCGCGTAGCGTGCCGAACTGCTCGTCCTCGGGCACCTTCGGATCGATGCGGTGCAGCTGGTAGAGGTCGATGCGCTCGAGCTTGAGCCGCTTGAGGCTGCCGTCCAGCTCGCGCCGCAGATCGGCGGGGCGCGCGTTCTCGCGCCACTGATCCGGGCCGGGGCGCGTGAGGCCGCCCTTGGTCGCGATGACGAGGCCGTCGGGATAGGGGTGCAGCGCCTCGGCAATGAGCTCCTCCGACACGTGCGGCCCGTAGGAGTTGGCGGTGTCGATGAAGTCGACCCCCAGCTCGACGGCGCGGCGCAGCACGCGGATGGCTTCGGCGCGATCGCGCGGGGGACCCCAGATGCCGGGGCCGGTGAGACGCATGGCACCGAAACCCATGCGGTTGACGGTGAGGTCGCCGCCCAATGTCAGGGTGCCGGCGGCCGCCGCGGGTATGCCTGTCGCTTTCATCGTATGAATCCTCGCTCCTCGAGTGTCCGGATGCGGAGAGTAGGTCCGGTGCACGTGCCCTTCTGTGATTGGAGACACCGCCGCGCGCGGGCGCGCGGGCGAATCTCAGCCGCAACATGCGCTATCATGCCCTGGCGTGCGATTACGACGGCACCCTCGCCCACGGCGGTGCCGTGGACGACGCAACGGTCGCCGCGCTCACTCGGCTGCGCCGTTCGGGACGGCGCATCGTGCTGGTCACCGGACGTGAGCTCGAGGACGTGCTCCGTGCCTTTCCGCACGCCGATCTCTGCGACCGGATCGTCGCGGAGAATGGCGCCGTAATCTATGCGCCCTCGACGCGCGAGGCGCGCGTGCTCGCCGGCGCGCCCAACGCGGCGTTCGTGGAGGCGCTCCGCGCGCGCGGCGTGGCCCCGCTCGGCGTGGGGCGCGCCATCGTCGCCACCCGCGAGCCGCACGAGCGGACGGTGATCGAGGTGATCCGCGAGCTGGGGCTCGAGCTGCAGGTGATCTTCAACAAGGGCGCCGTGATGGTGTTGCCCTCGGGCGTGAACAAGGCGACCGGCCTCGCGACCGCGCTCGACGAGCTGCGCCTCTCGCCCCACAACGTGGCCGGCGTGGGCGATGCGGAGAACGACCACGCGTTCCTGCGAATGAGCGAGTGTGCGGTGGCCGTGGCCAACGCGGTGCCCACCGTGAAGGCGCAGGCGGATCTGGTGACGCGCGGCGAGCGCGGCGCCGGCGTCGTCGAGCTGATCGACGCGCTGGTGACCTCGGACCTGGCCGAGCTGGCGCCCCGCCTCTCACGGCACGAGGTGCTGCTCGGCCGGCGCGAGCGCGGCGGCGAGCACGGCGGGAGCGGCGGCAACGGAGCGGGCGAGACCGAGGTGCGACTCCCCGCCTACGGCATCAACGTGCTGCTCGCCGGCACGTCCGGCAGCGGAAAGTCGACGCTCGCCACCGGCTTTCTGGAGCGGCTCACCGGCGCCGGCTACCAGGTGTGCGTCATCGATCCCGAGGGCGACTACGACAGCTTCGAGCCCGCCATCCAGCTCGGCGGCACCGAGCGGGCACCGCTCGTGCACGAGGTGACCGACGTCATCAGTCGCCCCGGCCGCAACTGCGTCGTCAATCTTCTCGGCGTGGGGCTCGGCGACCGCCCGGAATTTTTCGAGCGGCTCTTCACCGCGCTCGACGATCTGCGCGCGCGCACCGGCCGGCCGCACTGGATCGCGCTCGACGAAGCCCATCACCTCCTGCCCATGGATTGGGCGGCCGCAGGGCTGACGCTCCCGGAGCAACCCTCCGGTCTGCTGCTCATCACGGTGCACCCCGAGGGGCTCGCGCGCGAGGTGCTGGCGACGGTGGACGTGGTGCTCGCCGTGGGCGCGAACCCGGGCGAGACGCTCCGAGCCTTCAGCGAGGCGCTGGGCGAAGCGGCGCCCGCAGAAGCGGCGCCCGCAGAAGCGGCGCCCGCCGATGCGGCGCCCGCCGATGCGGCGGCCGCGCGGGGCGAGCTCGCACCGGGCGAAGCGCTCGTCTGGTGGCGCAGCCGCGGCGCGCCGTTCGTGCTCGCGAGCGAGCCGCCCACCGCCGAGCGCCGCCGTCACATCCGGAAGTACGCGGAGGGGGAGCTGGGCGAAGACAAGAGCTTCTATTTCCGCGGCCCGGACTCCCGGCTCAACCTGCGGGCGCAGAATCTTTCACTTTTCGTGCAGGTGGGCGACGGCGTCGACGACGCCACGTGGCTCTATCATCTCCGCCGCGGCGACTACGCCCGCTGGCTGCGCGAATCGATCAAGGACCCGCCGCTCGCGGCCGAGGCGGAGCGGATCGCCGCGGACGCGGGGCTCTCGGCGGCCCAGAGCCGCGCGCGGCTCCGCGAGGCGATCGAGCGCCGCTACACGGCCGCGTAGCGTGCCCCCGCAGATCGGGCGTGCGCTCCGGCACCGCAACTACCGGCTCTTCTTCGGCGGCCAGAGCGTCTCGCTCGTCGGCACCTGGATCACGCGGATCGCCACGGCGTGGCTGGTGTACCGCCTCACCGGCTCGCCGTTCCTGCTCGGGTTGGTCGGGTTCTGCGGCCAGATCCCCACCCTCTTCCTCTCGCCCATCGCCGGCGTGTACGTGGACCGGTGGAACCGGCACCAAGTGCTGCTGGTGACGCAGGTGCTCTCGCTGGTCCAGTCGCTCGCGCTCGCGGTGCTCACCCTCGCCGGCGTCATCACGGTGGCCGAGGTGCTCGTGCTGCAGCTGTTCCAGGGCTGCATCAACGCCTTCGACGTGCCGGCGCGGCAGGCGTTCGTCATCACCATGGTCGAGGACCACGCCGACCTGCCGAACGCGATCGCGCTCAACTCCTCGATGGTGAACGGAGCCAGGATCATCGGCCCGTCGGTCGCGGGCCTGCTCATCGCCGCGGTGGGCGAGGGGTGGTGTTTCCTGCTGGACGCCGTCTCGTACGTGGCGGTGCTCGCCTCGCTGGTTGCGATGCGGCTGCCGCCCGCGGTGCGGCGCCGGGCCGCGACGCGGGTGCGGGAGGAGCTGGTGGCCGGCTTCCGGTACGTGGCGGGGTTCATGCCGATCCGCTCGGCGCTGCTGCTGGTCGCGCTCGTGGGAATGGCGGGCATGCCGTACTCGGTGCTCATGCCCGCCGTGGCGACGAAGGTGCTGCACGGCGGCGCCAACACCTACGGCTTCCTCATGACCGCGGCAGGACTCGGCGCGCTCGCCGGCGCCCTCTATCTGGCCGCGCGGCAGTCGGTGCTCGGACTTGGCCGGGTGATCGCGGGCGCGGCGCTCGTCTTCGGCCTGGCGCTCGTCGCCTTCTCGTTCTCGCGAAACGTGGTGCTCTCGCTCGCGATCCTGCCGATCGTGGGCGCAGGCTTCATGATTCAGCTCGCCTCCACGAACACGATCCTGCAGACGCTGGTGGACGAGCACCTGCGCGGGCGGGTGATGTCGTTCTACACGATGGCGTTTCTCGGCACGGCGCCGATCGGCAGCCTGCTCGCGGGGATCATCGCGGAGCACATCGGGGCGACGGAGACGATTCTGCTGGGTGGAATCGCGTGCGCGGGCGGCGGAATCTGGTTCGCCGCCCGCTTGCCGCGCCTCCGGGAGGAAGCGCGGCCCATCTATGAGGCACGGGGAATCCTGCCGCTCGGACCTACTCCTCCTCGTCCGGCTCCCGCACCGACGCCACCGATGCCTTGAGGTCGCAGGCGAGCGTCCGCTCGCGCTTCAGGGCATCGACCAGCGCCTCGGCCTGCTTCATCTGGAACGCGAGGGCGCCGGCCCGCTCGATCACATGATCCACCACGGTGCGCTGCGCCTGCAGCGACTCGACCGTGGAGCGCACGTCGAGTGCGAGCGCTTCGGCCTGCGCCAGCCGGTGCTCGGCGCGCTCCAACTGGCGCTGGCGCGCCTCGAAGCCCTGGAGCGCCGCCTCGGCCGCCTGGAACTGCGACTGGGTGTCGTCCAGCAGCGCCCGCGCCTCCTCGATCTCGTGGCGTGCCGCACCGATGGTCTGCACACCGTCCACCGCGCGCTCGGCCAGCTCGAAGACGTGCTTCACCTGGTTCTCCAGCGCGTCCACCGCGCCCTGTCGAGCCAGCGTCTGCTCCAGCGCGCGGCCCGCCTCGGTCTGGGCCGACTGCCAGCGGGCAAGCAGCTCCTCGAAGTGGGTCACCTGCCGCTCGATCGGCTTGAGCGCGGTGGCGCGGGCCTCGAGATCCTCGGCGGTGCGGTCGAGCCCTTGCGCCCGTTCCTCGGCCGTCTCGAGCTGGCCGCCGATGGTGCGCGACAGCTCCTCCAGCTTCTGCGACGCGGCGGCCGCCTCCTTGCGCAGCGCCGAGGCGCGGCTCAGGTGCTCGGTGGCCTTGTCGAGCGCGCCCTGCCGCTGCTCCACCTCGAGCGCGAGCAGCCGGATCCGCTCCTCCAGCTCGTCGAGCTGCTGGGTGCGGGCCTCGAGCGCGCGCACCGAGCCGTCCACGGCGCCGATCCGCTGCTCCGCCTCGCCCACCGAGGCCACGACGCCGCTGATCACGTCCGAGACCAGCTCGGCCTCTTCGGCCTGCCGCGCGAGCTGGACGAACCGGCCCTCGGCCCCGTCCATCCGCGCGCGCAGCCCCTCGGTGCGCTCCTTGAGCTCGGCGCTCGAGGTGCCGAGGTCGGTCAGGCGCCGGTGCATCTCGTCCACCGCCTCGCTCCGCGCGGCGATGTCGGCCATGGCGGCCGTGACGCGCTCCACTTCGCCGCGGATCCGCTCGACCGCCGGCTCCATGCCGGAGAGCTCGCGCACCTGCGTCTGCACCTTGCGGGTCCACGTCTCGGCGTTGGCGAGCCACGCCTCGACCTCGCCGTGGCTCTCGCGCAGGCGGGTCATCTCGGCGTAGGCGAGCTTCACCTGTTCCAGTCCGTCGGTCACCATCTCGTGGCTCCCCTGCAGGGCCGCGAGCTGCTGGGTCACCGTATCCACCTGCGGCGCCACGGCGTCGATGCGCTGCATCCGCTCGGCCACTTCCGTCGCGAGCTGCTCCAGCCGCTCCGCATCCTCGCGCGTGGTGCTGGCGCGGCGCGCCTCTTCGGTGAGCCGAGCCAGCTCGGCGGCGAGCGCCGCCGCCTGCTCGCTCAGGGTGCGGACCTGCGCCTGCACCGCCGCCGTGCCCTGGCTCGCCGCGTCGAGCACGGCAAACCGCGCCTCGCACTCCTTCACCGCGGTGCGCAGGTCGCCCACCCGCTCGCTCACCGCGTGCAGGCCGCGGGTCTCCAGCTCGAAGCTCTCGCTGCTCTTCCGCATCTGCTCGCGCAGATCGGTGAGGGCCTGACGTGCCGAGCGGTGGCCCTCGTCCATGTGCTGCTGGGAGGCCTGAAGCTCGTCGTGGCGCGACACCACCTTGGCGTGGAGCGCCTGCACCTCGGCGATCTTGGCCTCGATCGCGCCGAAGCGGCGGATCTGCTCTTCCTGCCGGCGAAGCCAGGTGTCCAGCTCGCGGTCGAGCCGGGTGAGCTGGGAGATCTGGCTCGCGGCGCGCTCGACCGCCTCGCGCTGCTGCTCGAGGGCGGCGGCCTTCTGGGCCACCTGATCCGCGAGCGCCTTCACCACGGCGAGCTGGTGCTGGACGTTGGGGATGGAATCGATGGCGCGGCTGATCGGCTCGACCGAGCGCTCGACGGATTGGACCTGGCGGACGACCTCTTCCAGCCGGCTCGCGGCCGCCTGGTGCTCCTCGTCGAAGCTCTCGAGCCGGGAGGTGGCGTGGCGATGGGCGCTCAGCGCGTCGTCGGACTGGTCGCGCATGCGGCCGATGTTCTCGGCCAGCTCGGCGAGCTGGGTGCGGAGCGCGTCGGTCTCGCCGCGGAGCGCTGCCATCGGGCTCCGGTCACCCAGGAACTGATCGAGGTCGGCGCGGAGCGCCATTGCGCTGTCCACCTTCTCGCCCACTTCGCCGAGCCGCCCTTCGATTGCCGCCATCTCCTCGGATGCCTTGGTCACCCGCTCCGCCTGCGCCTCGGCTCCCGCCAGCCGCTGAGCCAGCCCCTCGAGCGCCGCGAGCTGCTGCTCGACCGAGGCGAATCGCTCCTGCATCGCCTCGAGCGCGGCAGCCGTCTCGGTCACCGTGTCGAGCGAGCGGAGCTGCTCGGCGGCCGCCTCGGCCCGCGCCACGAGCTTTTCGAGCGCTGCCTGGCCGGGCATCATCGCCCCGTTCCCGTTTCCATTATGGGACGGATGCGCCGCAACGGTGCTCACCGACTCGCCGCCCGGGCGGCGCAGACCCTTCAGGAACGTGGCCATAGCTGTGACTCCGATGGGATGCGGGCGCCACGGGCTCGCTGCCGCGGCGTCGAGCGGCGGGTGATCGGGCCGACAGGCGTTCGGCTCCCGGCGGATCACGCGCGTGGTCGAGTGTTGTGCTACGGGGTGGACGGGGGCTCCGTCTGCAACGTGCATGCCCGGCGGGAGTTGTCAAGTAACGGATGCCGGGGCGAGGGCGGCGGCAGGTCCTGGCGCGCGGGCAGTGGCGCGACCTGCCACAATGCGGGCAGGTCGCGCTAGCGGCGCGGTCCCGCCGCGTGCATCGGCACCGGTGCGCGGAGAAACGGCGCGGCATGCTGTCCGCGAGCCGGTACGTTGGCGCATGTCACCTTGCGCTCGCTTCGCCGAGGATCACACCTTATGGGCATGGCGCCCCAGACGATCAAGTGGACCGCGGACATGCTCCGCAGTCTGCCGGACGACGGCAAGCAGTACGAGATCGTGGACGGGGAGCTGCTCGTGACCCCGGCCCCATCGTGGCGGCATGGAAACGCGGTGTCCGAGCTGTACGTGCCGTTATACAACTACTGCCGGTCGAGCGGCGTCGGCTACGCGAAGATCAGCCCCCAGGACGTCGAGTTCGACAACCACAACGTGGTCGAGCCGGATCTCTTCGTCGTGCCGCTGGTGGGCGGGGCCAAGCCGCTTTCCTGGGAAGAGGTGGGGCGCCTGCTGGTCGCCATCGAAATCCCGTCACCCAGCTCGGCGCGCTCCGATCGGATTACCAAACGCAGACTCTACCAGCGCCGCGGCGTCCCCGAATACTGGGTCGTCGACATCGAGGCGCGGCTGGTCGAGCGCTGGCGTCCCGACGACGAGCGCCCAGAAATCCTCGCCGATCATCTCGTCTGGCAGCCCGACCCGGCCGCGCTTGCCTTCGAGCTGGACCTGCCCGCGTACTTCGCCGAAGTCCTGGGCGCCGAGCCGGGGCCGCCTCACTCGTCGCGGTAAATCTTCACCGTCACGTTGCCGGCCGTGTCCACCCAGGCCCGGTACATCCCCTCGGTGTTGAACGGCGCCGCCATGTGGCCCTGGCGGTCGAGCGCGATCACGCCGCCGCCGCCGCCCAGCGCCACCAGCTTGTGCATGATCACCTCGTCGGCGGCCTGCGCCAGCGGTACGCCCTTGTAGAGCACGCGGGCGCAGATGTCGTGCGCCACCACATTCCGGATGAAGTATTCCCCGGCCCCCGTGGCCGACACGGCGCAGCTCGCGTCGTCCGCGTAGGTGCCGGCACCGATTATCGGCGAATCGCCGATGCGGCCGGGGAGCTTGTCGCTGGTTCCGCCGGTGCTGGTGCCGGCCGCAAGGTGGCCGTGCGAGTCGAGGGCGACGGCACCCACGGTGCCGTGGTGCTGGTGCGCCGTCCTTGCCTGCTTGTCGCGCTCCAATTCGTTTCGCCGGCGGTCGATGATGAAATAGCTCTGCGGCATCATGGCCACCCCCTGCGAGCGGGCGAACGCCTCCGCCCCAGCCCCGGCGAGCATCACGTGCGGCGTCCGCTCCATCACGAGCCGCGCGAGCGTGATGGGATTCTTGATGTGCCCCACCCCCGCCACCGCACCCGCCTTGCCGCTGCCGCCGTCCATGATCGCAGCGTCCATCTCCACCGTGCCCGTGCTCGTAAGCACGGCGCCTCGGCCCGCGTTGAAGAGCGGCGAATCCTCCATGAAGTTGATCGCAGCCTGCACCGCGTCGAGGCTGGTGCCGCCGCGCTTGATCACGGCGTAACCGCGGCCGAGTGCCTCGCGCAGGGCCGCGCGGTAGGCCGAATCTCGCGCGGGCGTCATGTCCTGCCGCCGGATGGTGCCGGCGCCGCCGTGAATCACCATCGCGATCCGTGCGGCGTTCGGCGGCGCCTCGGGCGGCGCCTGCGCATGGAGCGGCGCGCCGCCCGCAGCCAGGGCGCCGAGCATGAGCGGCGCCATGCGTCGCTTCAATTTCATCGAAATCACCCGTTCAGGGTCGGAGGGCGTAGCCCAGCTTGACGAAGAAGGTGCGGCTCTGCTGGAGCAGGCGGCCGGTGTCGGTGCCGAACCGCCCGTCGGAATAGCCGACGAACGCCACGGTCTGCGGGTTGAGCTTATACGAAAAGAGGAGTTGGGTGAAGAGCGACTTGTCGATCGGCGCCACCGTGAAGAGGTAGGCCGCCGTGTTGCGGTCCACGTGCTCCCACTGCGCGATGGCGCGGAAGAAAATGCGGGTGCCCACGTAGTACACCACCCTCCCTTGCAGCAGGTTGGCGGTGAACACCCGCTCGCCGGCCACGCTCAAGCGCTGGTAGTCGTGCTGCACGTTGAGGCTGAGCGAGCGGCCGAGGTAGATCTGCGCGTTGGGGGTGAGCTCGAAGGTGTTGCCGGTGCGGTTGTTGGCCACGTCGACATCGCCGCCGGCGCGCACCGCGAGACCGAGCTTGGCCGAGCCCCATGGCTGGCTCTGCAGCGTGACGCGGCCCCAGGTGAAGTCGTGACCCAGCGTGGCAAGCTGTTGGAAGTCGCGATATCCCTCGAGCTGGACCGACGTCTGCGCCGGCCCCAGGTAGAACGCGTTGAGGCCGGTGGAGTGGTCGGTCACGTCCCAGGTGTGGTCGGTGGTGATGCTGCCGGTGGCGCCGAACTGCAACTGGGTGAACGGCTGGCCGGGCGCGCCGAAGACAGTGCGGGTGAGGCTCGCGACGGCGTCGCGAAAATCCACCCGGGGCACGAAGCCGGCATCGGCGCGGAAGTCGGGGCTCAGCTCGTCGAGGTCCAGCGTGGCCGTCCAGTCGCGGTCGGCGTGGAGGTAGGACGCCCGGAGCCCGACCCCGGTAAACCTCCCGAGCGGCTGCGAGAACGCGCGAGCCACCGCGTCGGGATATTCGGTCTCCGAGCCGAGGGCCTGGAGGCGCACCGAATTCGCCGGTGAGAGCTGGATGAACGCATCGGCGCCGGCAACCCGGTTGCTATAGCCGTCGAAGCTCTCCCGCCCGGTGTAGAGCGCGCCCACGTATGACGCCTGTCCCACATCCTGCCGGAAGCGCAGCGCGCTCGTCACCGTGTTGGTGGTGAGCGACGTGTCGGTCGTGCCCTGATTCGACGGGAAAACGATGTTGGTGAGCCGGTCGTGGGCCGCAAAGGCGCCGACGCCGGCCGAGCCCCACTTGCCGCTGAACTTGAGTCCCCCGGTCGGGTCGGCCACGGTGCGGGTGAACACGGCCTGGATCGGCGTCTGAAAGAAATCGGCGCCCTCCAGAAAGAACGGGCGCCGCTCGGGAAAGAAGAGTGCAAAGCGCGTATTGACCGCGAGCTGCGCCACGTCGGCCTCGACCTGGGAAAAGTCGGGGTTGGCTGTGGCATTGAGCGAGAGGTTGGAGGTGACGCCCCAGCGGAGATCGAGCCCCGGATCCACTTTCACGCTGCCCGACTGGAGCGGCCCGTCGGGAAAGGCGTCGCGCTGGTCGGTGCGGTGGGAAGTGAGCGTAGGATACAGCTCGACGTTGTTGCCCGGCGTGATGCCCGCGAATCCGGTGACCTTGTTCGCCTGGCAGAGGAGGCAGGCGTTGTTCCGGTCGTTGGGTGCCGAGCGCATCCGGTGCCGGGCGCTCCGGGGCCAGGAGCGCTCGAGGATGAGTCCCCAGGTTTCCTCGCCCGACGACTCCGGAAAGCGGAGCGAGCGGAACGGAATCCGGAGCTCCACCGTGTAGCCGTCCGCGTCGATGTGCCCCGCCGATTGCCAGATCGCGTCCCACGAAAAATCCTCGAAGCCTTCGGCCGTGGAGAGCAGCGCGTCCATCTGCACGCCGACCGCGTTCACCCGGAACTGGAACGCCCGGCGCTCGTCGTTGGAGGTATCGAGCAGCAGCACGATGTGGTCGTCGCCGACGGTGCGGTCGAGGTCGTCGCGGTCGGCGTAGTGGGCCCGGATTGCCGAGGGGTTGGGATCGAAGGCGCGGCAGCCGACGTACAGGTTGCTCGGGTCGTAAGTGACTCGGCAGTTGGTTGCGACCGGCGGTGCGACGTTGTCGCCCGGGAACCACTCGTACTGGATCGGGATGAGCGTCGCATCGCGCCAGGCGGCCTCGTCCATCCGGCCATCTACGGCGATCGGTCCCGTGGCGGCCGTGATGTGGTAGCTCGCGGCGGCCGGCAGCCGCGATGGGGTCGGGGGTGGGGCGTCCGGTTGGGCCGAAGGGGCCGCCTGCGCGGCTGCGGGGTGCGGCGCAAGGACCGCCATGGCGGCGCATGCGGCGGCGCCACAGGCCGCGGCCCGGCATGCGGAGGCTGCGCGCATGGCGGCTGTCCGCGCGAGGGGTACCCGCATGGGGCGCCCCGCCGTGCGAAGGCGCGGCGTGATCCACGGCCAAGCTGGTTGAGGCATGCGATGATACGACGGGCGCATGGGAAGAATGGTTGCAGCGTCGCGGGACGGTGATCTGCGGCACGGCAACCGCCCGTCCCGAAGGCGATTACTGCCCGTTCCCGGAGGTGCAATGCGTTCCTAGCGGCCGATCCGTTCAGGACCGATGGCACGAACGAAGGAGACACGATATGGCGGCGTCAGAGTCGGGCCTGGGCCAGCAGGTCCGTGACATGAAAGACGAGGCGCTCGACAAGGGCAAGACCTCGTTGCGGGAGGCAAAGGACCGTGCCAGCTCGCGCTTGGGCGAGCGCAAGCAGCACATGGCGGATCGGATCGGCGGGGTGGCCGACGCATTCCGCCGGACGGGCGACAATCTCCGCGCCGAGAACGATAGCAACGCGGCGGGCATCGCGGACAGGGTGGCCGATCAGGCCCAACGTGCGGCGGATTACGTCCGGCAACTCGACGTCCGAGATGCCAAGGACGACCTAGTCCGGTTCGCGCGCCGCGAGCCGGCCTGGGTCATCGGCGGTGCCTTCGCCGTCGGCCTCCTGGGCGCACGGTTCCTCAAGAGCTCCGAGCCGGAGAGCCGCGATTACGAGGACTACGGCGGGTATCGCTATGCCCGGACCGGCTCGGGCCAGACCGCTTCCCCCCGAACCGATTTCACCCAGCCGAACTACGCCACTGGCTACGACCCGCGGGGCTATACCCCGCCGGGCTATACCGAGCCCGAATGCACCGACCTCGAGGATCGAGGCAGCGGAGGGTACAATGCCGGAGTTTAGGCGGGAACGTCCGCTCGGCCAGGCGCCCACCATCGGGCAGGAGCGGAGCCTGGGCGAGTTGTTCGGCGAGCTGTCGGAGGACATGACGCTGCTCGTGCGGCAGGAGATCCAGCTCGCGCGGACCGAGCTCAGCGACAAGATCTCGCACGCGTCCAGGGACGTGATGTCGCTCGCCACCGGCGGCGTCGGCGCGCTCCTCGGCGCGCTCGCGATCGTGGCGGCGGTGATCCTCTTCCTCACCCAGGTGGTCGGCATCGTGGCGTGGCTCTCGGCGCTCATCGTGGGCGTCGTGCTCGGCATCGTCGGCTACATCATGCTGCGCGGCGCCTTCAAGGACCTGAAGCGGGTCGACCCAAAGCCGCAGCGAACCATCCAGACCCTCAAAGGCGACTTCGAGTGGGCAAAGGAGCAACGGTCATGACGGACTATCAACGCCGGACCGATCGGGGTACCGATTCGGAGGACACGAGGCAGCTCGAGCGCGACATCGAGAGCACCCGGGCCCGGATGAGCCGGGATCTCGATGAGCTCGGTGAGCGGCTCCGGCCGAGCAACATCGCCCACGAAGCGGCGGCGAACGTGAGCGCGCGCGCGCGCGAGACCGGCTACCAGCTCGCCGACTTCGTCCGCGACAACTCGCTCGCGGTGGCAGCGATGGGCCTCGGCGCCACCTGGTTCTTCACCCAGCGCACCCGCGGCGGGCCGGTCTCGGGCGACCGGATGGCGCGCTACTCGTACGAGGGCTCGTACACCGGCCCTGAGCGGCGGCGCTCGAGCGGCAGCATCGCCGCGCCGCTCAAGGAGAAGGCGTGGGAGGCGGGCGAGAGCATCCGCGAGACCGGCAGAAACGTCTCCGAGAGGGTGTCCGACACCGCGAGCGATTTCGCCAACCGCGCCGAGGATGCGGCGGGACGGGCGAAAGAGAAGGCGAGCGAGTGGACCAGCGATGCGAAGGACAAGGCCGCCGAGATCGGCGAGCGCGCCCGCTGGCAGACCCGGCGAGCCCGGAATCGGTTCGCGGAGATCGTCGAGCAGAATCCGCTCGCCGTTGCGGCGGGCGCGCTCGTGCTCGGCCTCACCATCGGGTTCGTCCTGCCGAGCACGTCGAAGGAGGACGAGTGGATGGGGCCGGCGCGCGATCGGCTGGCCGGACGGGCCGAGGCCACGGTCGATCGGGTGAAGGACGCGGCGAGCGAAGCGGCCGGTGACGTGGCCGACACGGTGCGCTCCGAAGTACCCGAGATCAAGGACGCGGTGCGCGACGCCGCGGACCACGTGAAGCAGCAGGTCAAGGAGTCGGCGGGCGACGTCGCGCAGCAGGCCAAGCAGGCGGCCCGGAATCCGTCGGCGGCTCCCTCGGAGACGCAGAGCCCGCAGGTCTGAGCGATCCGGAACGTCCCCGCGCCGGCTTCGGGCCGGCCGGGGTCAGCCCCCGCCGGAGTGCGCGCCGGCGGGCTCCGGCGTGTGCGGGGTGCGCTCCACCAGCACCGCGCCTTTCTCAGGGCGGATCCCGCCGTGCCGGCGGGCCCATACCTGGGTCAGCTCCGCGCCGAAGAGGAGGATGTTCGAGGAGTAGTAGATCCAGAGCAGCAGGAGCGCGAGCGACCCCGCGGCGCCGAAGACCTCACCCGGGTTGGTCCTCCCGAGATACAGTCCCAACAGGTATTTCCCTACCACGAAGAGCGCGGCCGTAATCAGCGCGCCCACCCACACGCTGCCCCAATTGATCTTGGCGTCGGGCACCACCTTGAAGATCGCCGCGAAGAGCAGCGTGATGACCCCGAACGAGATCGCGATGTTGAGCACGTGGAGCACCGCCGTCGACACGGTGCCGCCCAGGAGACCGCCGAGCGCCTGGCCGAAGGCCGAGAGCGCGGCGCTGATGGCGAGCGAGACGAGCAGCAGGAATGCGATGGCGAGGATCATTCCGGCCGAGAGCAGCCGCTTCATGAGGAAGGGCTTGATACCGCCCTGGTTCGGGTCCGGCTTGACCTCCCAGGCCCGGTTGAGCGCCACCTGCAGCTCGCCAAACACGCCCAGCGCCCCGAAGATGAGCGCGGCCACGCCGAGCAGAGTCGAGACCAGCCCGCCGCCGGGGCTCTCCGCGTGCGCCAGGATCCCGCGCACGACCGTCGCGCTCGAGGGGCCGACCATCCGGTTGATCTGCGTCTGCACCGCGCCCTGCACGTCCTGCGGGCTCACGACGCTGCCCAGGATGAGGATGATGAGCAGCAGGAGCGGCGGCAGGGAGAAGATTGCGTAATAGGAGATCGCGGCGGCCATGCTGGTGCAGTCGTCCGCTAGAAAGTCGCTGACGCCCTGCTTGAGCATCGAGAAGATCCCGGGACCGCCCGCCATGGGCTCATGGTACGCCGGCCAGGTTGCGGGCGGTGTAAGGCTGGTCACACCGGGGTCGGCCCATTCCGTTGCGCATCCGCCGTGCGAGACCTTACCCTACCGGAGCACACGCCCCTGCGTCACGCGCCGCACCTCAACCGGGCGGTACCCGATGAAAGCCGACCAGCCGGGCCCCGCCCGACTCTCGCGGAGCAAGCGGCTGCTCTTCAGCCTCGTTCTGCTGGTGGGCGTACCGATCGGGACGTTCATCGTGATCGAGGGCGGCAGCAGCTTGCTGCTCCTCGCGCGGGATCTCACTCTTCACGACGACGTGCTCACCGAGCGGCGCCATACCGACTACGACTCGCTGCTCGGCTGGGTCAATCGGCCCAATTTCTACGACCCCAATCTGTACGGGCCCGGCGTGTACCTGCGCACCAACGCCGAGCGCTTCCGCAACGACCGCGACGTCGCGCCCGAGCCGCCACCCGGCCGGACCCGGGTGATCTGCTCGGGCGATTCGTTCACGCTGGGCTACGGCGTCGATAACGCCCACACATGGTGCTCGCGGCTCGAGGCTCACGATCCGCGGCTCGAGACGGTGAACATGGGCCAGGGCGGCTACGGCATCGATCAGGCGTTCCTCTGGTACCGGCGGGACGGGCGGCGACTCGGGCAGGCGGCGCATGTCCTCGCGATCATCACCGACGACTTCTACCGGACGAAGCGGCGCACCTTTCTCGGATTCGGCAAGCCGCTACTGGTGCTCGACGGCGATTCGCTGCGGGTGACCAACGTGCCGGTGCCGCGCTGGAGCTATCGATTCCCCAGGCTCGCTACGTGGCTCAACGCCAAGCGGCCGGTCATGGCGCAGCTCCGGGCCGCGGAGCTGTACGCCCGGCTGGCACCGCGCTTCAGCCGGCACGATACGCCCGCGGTCGACTCGGACAGTCTCAACTGGCTGGTCGCTCGCCGGATACTGGCCGAGCTCGCGGCGACGGACCGCGACGAGCACTGCACGCTGCTGGTGGTGTATCTGCCGCTCGCCGGCGATCGGAGCGACACAGACTCGGACCGCTGGCGTGCGCGCCTCGATGCGGCAGCCGCAAGCGACGGTTACCAGTTCCTCGACCTCGTGCCGCGCCTCCGGGCCATGGCGTTCGACTCGGTGGCGCCGCTCTACATCCCGCCCGGGAAGCTGGGCCACGGGCACCTGAGTGCGGCGGGACACGATTGGGTGGCGCGTGAAGTGGCGCGGGCCATATTTCGCTGATCCTGCATTCGGCGGTGCCGGTGCGCATTCAGCCACGGGTAATGCTCTGCCTCGCGTTCGCGGCCGGCCTGGAGGTCGGTTGCGGCGGGTCCGACTCCACGGCGCCCCGCCCACCCACGGCACCGCCGCCAAACGCCACGGTCGATCTCTCGGGCGAATGGACGGCCGCCGCGCCAGAGGCCGAAGGCGTCGATCCCGCTCGACTGGCCGCGTCGCTCACCCAGGCCGCGGCCCTCCCCGGCCTCAGAAGCCTGCTCGTGATACGGCACGGCCGCCTGGTGGCGGAGCGGTACTTCGTCTCGGGCGGCACCGATTCGCTGTACTCCGTCCGCTCCGTGACCAAGAGCGTCACCGCGCTGCTGGTGGGCCTGGCGCTCGAGCGCGGCATCATCCGCGACACCGCGGCGACGCTGGCCGACTTCTTCCATCCGCCGCTCCCCGCGCTCGACGCCGCGCACGGTGCCCTCACCGTCGAGAACCTGCTCACCATGACGGGCGGGTTCCAATGGGACGAGTCGAGCGCGGCGGGATACAACGCGTGGGCGCTGGCGCCGGACCAGCTCGACTACCTGCTCGCGCGCCCGATCGTCACCCCGCCCGGCTCCAGGTTCAACTACAACTCGGCCGCGGTGCACCTGCTTGCCGCGGTCATTGGCGTCGCGAGCGGCAAGCCGGACGGCACCGGCGCCGACGCCTTTGCCGACCGCGAATTGCTGCTGCCGCTCGGCGTCACCCGGCGCGATTGGGAGTACGACGACCGCGGCATCCCCAACGGCGGCGCCGGCCTCCTGATCCGGCCACGCGACATGGCGAAGATCGGCCAGCTCGTGCTGCAGAACGGCGTATCCGGCACGCGGACGCTCGTATCGACGCACTGGATCCAGGAATGCATCAGATCCCACGTCGCGACCGGCACGACGTTGGGTCCGCTCGGCCGGCTCGACTACGGCCAGCTCTGGTGGCTGGGCCAACTCGGTGGCAGAAGGGTGATTCTCGCGTGGGGCTACGGCGGCCAGTTCATCTACATCGTGCCCGCGCTCGACCTGGTCGTGGTGACGACCGCGACCTGGCAGGGCCTGGGCGACGGGGCGTACCCGCAGGCGGCGGCAATCATGACGGTCGTCGCGAACGCCGTCACGGCCGCCGCCGGCGGTACGGGCGGGTAAGGTTCAGCTCACCGTGATCTGCATCGCCATGCCGTGCGCGAGGTGCGGCTTGCCGTCCTTCGCGTCGGGCACGAAGCAGATGAGCGCATAGTTGCCGGCCGGCAGATCGACCGACGCGAACTGGTGCGTGCCCGGCATGATGGCGCTCACCCCTCCGTACAGGGCGCCGGGCGCGGGACCCTCCTGATGGAACGCCCAATCCGCGAAGTCCTTCGGCGACTTGCCCTCCGCCAGGCGTACGAGCACCAACTCGTGCGACTGCGTGCCGTGGTTCTCGACCCGAATCACGTGGCGGCCAGCGGTCAACGGCTTCGCGAGCTGAAAGCTGTAGTCCACCAGCGATATCGTCTCGTCCGCCGCCGGCTCGGTCTGGTTGGCCGGGATCGCGCCGGTCACCTTGAGCGGCCTGGCCATCCCCTTCATGATGTGCGGCACGCCATCGGCACCGGGAACGAAACAGGTGATGAGATAGGTCCCGGGCTCGAGCACCGTCGTGGCCTCGGCGGTGCTGCCGGGCTCGGGCGGGTTCGGGCCACCCGCGTCCGTCGCCCAAGCCGGTGGCGGCCCGCCCGCCTTGAGGGCCGCGAAGAAGTCCTCGGGCGTCTTCCCGTCCGCCAGTTTGATAAGCTGGATGTGGTGCAGCGACGGCCCCTTGTTCACCAGCCGGATGGTGGTGAGCCCGGCGGGCGTCTCGGCCGGCGCGTCGAATGCGAAGTCGTGTGCGGTGACGTTGAGCGTGTGGGCGCCGGCACCCGACTCGCGGGCGGCGCACCCGGCGACGGCCAGGGCGGCGGCGATAGCCGCGGCCAGGGCTGCGCCCGATCGGCGGCAGACAGGCATGACTCGACCCCGTGAAGAATGGTGGCCCAACATAACGTCCGGTCCCGCTCAGCGCACCCGTTGCCCGTCCTTCATGACGAACCGCACCCGCCGGAGCGCGGTGATGTCGCGGGTGGGGTCGCCCTCCACCGCGATGAGGTCGGCGAGGAGTCCGGGCGCCACGCGGCCGACTTTCGCGTCGAGGTGAAAGATCCGTGCGTTGCCGCTCGTGGCCGCTCGCGCCGCGGCGAGCGGGGTCATGCCGTACTCGACCATCCCCTCGAGCTCGCGCACGTTCTCGCCGTGGGGAAAGACGCCCACGTCGCCGCCGAAGCAGATGGTGACGCCGGCATCCAGTGCCGCGCGAAAGCTCTTGCGCTTGTTCACGATCCTCGGGGTCGGCGCGTCGCGGCCCTTTACCCAGTGATCGAAATACTCAGCGTACGCCTCGACCGCGGCGATCGTGGGGCAGAGCGCCACGCCGCGCGCGCGCATGAGCCGGAACACCTCGGGTGTGCCGTTGTCGCCGTGCTCCACGGTCGTGACCCCCGCCAGCACCGCGCGGCGCATGCCCTCCGCCGACTGCGAGTGCGCCGCGACCGACATACCTGCATCGTGCGCCGTAGCCACCGCCGCGCGCAGCTCGTCCTCGCTGAACGTGGGTCGCGGACCGTGGTTCGGTCCCCACAAGAAGTCCGCGTACACCTTGATCCAGTCGGCGCCGTGGGCGATCTGGCTTCGAACCACCCGCGTGACCTCCTCGACGCCGCTCGCCTCCTCCGCGCCCTGCGGCGGCTCGAAGGCGTACTCGCGGCGGCGCGGCGCGTAGCTGCCGGTGGCGACGATGGCACGGGTCACGGCGAGGATGCGCGGCCCCGGCACGATGCCCTGCTCGATGGCACGCTTGAGCTGGACGTCGTAATCGAACGCGCCCTCGGTGCCGAGATCGCGCATGGTGGTGATGCCGGCGTTGAGCGTAGCCCGCGCATGGGCCACCGCCTCCGCCATGCGGAAGCCAAGGGGCTCCTTCAGGACCTGATCGTCCCACGGCGCTTCGTTGTAGGGGTGGAGGAAAAGGTGCGAATGGCCCTCGATGAGGCCGGGAAGGAGGGTCAGGCCGGCGAGGGCCACGCGCTCGGCGCCCGGTGGCACGGTGACCCGGTCGGCGGGACCGACTGCATCAATCTTGTTCCCCCGCACCACGACGAGCCAGCCGCGCGCGGGCGCATCGGCCACCCCGTCCCACACGGCGTCGGGCGCGAGCACGATGGGAGGCGTGGAATCCGGGGCAGCGGAGTCGCGGGCGGGCGCCGCCGGGCGGTTCGTGGCTCGACCCGCTACCTGGGCACTCGCGTCGGCCGAGGGCCCGCAGGCGCCGAGTAACGTGAGCGGAGCCAGCGCCAGGGCGAGCACGCGCGCGGCCCGCGGAGCGAGGCGGAACATGGCGGCGACCTTTCATTGGGCAAATGAAGCGGAGGCAGGAGAATCTTACGCCGCTGGCGCCGGCCGTCCACTCCGGGCAGATTTGACGCGTCCTCTTCCGGCGCAACGTTGACCCTGCCGCTTTCCGACCTCTCCGAGGCACTGCGCGACCGCTACCGGCTCGAGCGCGAGCTGGGCCGTGGCGGCATGGCCACCGTCTATCTCGCGCACGATCTCAAGCACGACCGCCCCGTCGCGCTCAAGGTCCTGCACCCCGACCTCGCGGCCTCGCTTGGCGCCGAGCGGTTCCAGCGCGAGATTCGCCTCGCGGCGCGCTTGCAGCACCCGCACGTGCTCACGGTGCTCGATTCGGGCGAAGCGCGGACGGCCGAGGGCGGCGCGAGCCGGCTCTGGTTCACCATGCCATATGTCGAGGGCGAAAGCCTGCGCGACCGGCTCAACCGCGAGCGCCAGCTCCCCGTCGCCGACGCGCTCCGCATCGCGACCGAGGCCGCGCGCGCGCTCGACTACGCGCACCAGCACGGCGTCGTGCACCGGGATGTGAAACCGGAGAACATCCTGCTCACCCGCGACGGCTCGACGCTCGTGGCCGACTTCGGCATCGCCCGGGCGCTCGGGGGTGCCGAGGGCGACGGCGCCGGGGCGGGTGGGCTCACCGGCACCGGCATGAGCATCGGCACACCAGTCTACATGAGCCCCGAGCAAGCGAGCGGCGGCCGCGACGTCGACGCCCGCACCGACGTGTATTCGCTCGCCACCGTGCTCTACGAGATGCTGGCTGGCGAGCCGCCGTTCGCCGGGCCCACGCCGCAGGCAGCCATCGCGCGCCGGTTCACCGAGACGCCGCGACCGCTGCGGAGCGTGCGCGAGACGGTGTCACCCGGGCTCGACGCGGCCGTCGCGATGGGCCTTGCGCGGGTGCCGGCCGATCGATTCGCGACGGCCGGCGAGTTTGCGCACGCGCTCAACCAATCGGCCGAGCTGCCGACCGCGCGGATGGCTACGCCCGGCGCGGGCATCGCCCCACCCGCAGCGCAGGACAAGACGCCTGCACCCTCCGCGCGCCGCCGCGTCCCCATCGCGCTCGTCACGCTCGGCCTCGGGTTCGTGATCGGGCTCGGCGTGCTCTTCGCCTGGCGGCGCAGCCACGCCGGCGGCGATGCCGAGCCGGGCGGTGTCCGGCGGCTCGCGGTGCTCCCCTTCGAGAACCTGGGCGAGTCGAGCGATGCCTACTTCGCCGACGGCGTCACCGACGCGGTGCGCGGCAAGCTCGCCGGCATCAGCGGACTCCGCGTCACCGCGAGCGCCAGCGCGAGCCAGTACCGGCACTCCACCAAGCCGCTCGGGACGATCGCACGCGAGCTGGGCGTCGACTACGTGCTTGTCGGCAAGATCCGCTGGCAGAAGACCGGCGGTACCAGCCGCGTGGAGGTAAGCCCCGAGCTGGTGGACCTCACCAACCCGGCGTCGCCCGCGACGCGCTGGCAGCAGCCGTTCGACGCGGCGCTCACCGACGTCTTCAAGGTGCAGGGCGACATCGCGGGGCGCGTGGCGCAGGCGCTCGACGTGGCGCTCGGCGCGAGCCAGGAGCAGGCACTGGCCGAGCGGCCCACGGCGAACGTCGCGGCCTACGATGCCTTCCTTAAGGGCGAGGAAGCCTCGCTCGGCATGGGCGCCATCGATCCGGCCGCCCTGCGGCGGGCGGCCATCTACTACGGACAGGCGGTGGCGCTCGACTCGACGTTCGGGGTGGCCTGGGCCCAGCTCTCGCGCGCGTATTCCAACATCTTCGCGCTCACCGCGCCCACCCCCGCCGACGCCGAGCAGGCGCGCGCCGCCGCCGAGCGGGCCCGCGCCCTGGCACCCGGGCGCGCCGAGACCCAGAGCGCACTGGGCGATTACGCCGCGGCCGTGCAGCGCGACCTCACCGCCGCGCGCGCGGCGTACCAGGCCGGGCTGGAGCGCGCGCCTTCCAACGCCGATCTCCTCGCCGCCACGGCACTGGCCGAGCAGAGCCTCGGGCGATTCGACGCGGCGCTGGAGCACTTGCAGCGCGCCGCGGCGCTCGACCCGCGCTCGTTCCGCACCGCGCGACGGCTCGCCATCACCTATCTCTGGCTTAAGCGCTACCCGGAGGGACTCGCCGCGGTCGACCGCGCCGTCGCCATTGCTCCGACGAGCGTCGCGATCATCCACGTGAAGGCGATCGCCCACCTGATGCAGGGCGACTTGGCCGGCGCGCGCGCCGTCATCCACGCCGCGCAAGTCGAGCCCACGACGCTCGCCGCCTACTTCGCGACGTTCTGGGATCTCTTCTGGCCGCTCGACGATGCGCAACAGGCGCTGATCACGCGGCTGCCGCCGAGCGTGTTCGACAACGATCGGGGCAACTGGGGGCTCGCGCTCGCCGGCGTGTATCACGTCCGCGGCGACGAGACCCGCACCCGCGCCTACGCCGACTCCGCGCGCGCCGCGATGGAGGAGCACGTTTCGGTGGCTCCCAACGACGCGCAGCAGCACGTGCTCCTGGGCGTGGCGCTCGCGTACATGGGCCGAAAGGCGGACGCGATCCGCGAGGGGGAGCGGGGCGTTGCCATCACGCCACTCTCGAAGGATGCGTGGAGCGGCGCGTACTACGAGCACCAGCTCGTCCGCATCTACATTCTCGTGGGTGAGCGGGAAAAGGCGATCGACCACCTCGCCGGTCTGGTCAAGGCCCCCTACTTCCTGTCGCCCGGCTGGCTCCGCATCGATCCCGCGTTCGACCCGCTCCGGGGCAACCCGAGGTTCGAGGCGCTTGCGGCGGGACGGTAGGCAGATGGCGTATCGACGCGAAGGCGAGCTGGACCGGCGCACGGCGCCCCGAGCCGAGTATCGCCGGACGGCGCCCGGATTTCTTTCCATCGACGGCTTCCCCTGCGCCGTGCGGGATCTGGGGCCCGGCGGCCTCCGCGTCGAGCCGGCTCCGGCCGCGCGCGTCTGGCGGCTCGACGAGATCGTGGAGGGCGAGCTCAAACTTCGGGAAGGCAGCGCGCTCCAGATCCGCGGGCGCATCTCGCGCATCAGCCGGGCGGGCCTCGCGATCGTTCCGGTGGACCAGGCGTGGCCAGGCGAGGCGCTCATCGTGGCCGAGCGGGCGCTGCTCTCGCGCGGCCGCTCGGAGCGGCGGGGCGCGCCGCGGCTCCCGATCCCGACGCCGCCCGGCGGCCGCGGCGCGCGCATCACTCGGCTGCGCGACGTGAGCGCTACGGGGCTCCGCTACGTGATCGGCCCCGGAGAGCGGGTGCCGGCGGTGGGCAGCATGCTGAGCGGCGACCTCCGGCTCGACGCCGACACCGTCATCGCGGTGCGCGGGCGCGTGGTGCGGCACATGGGCCGCGAGGTCGCGGTGGCGCTGGCGCCCCCGGGACTCTCGCCCGAGGTGCTGTCGCTCCTGCACGCGCGCTACTTCGGCGGGGAGTCCGAGCTCGGGCGCTGACTCCGGGCAGCCGCGCCGGCACCGCGTTGCCCTGCTCTACCGCGTTCGCCAGCCGCCGTTCCGCGCGTTATCATATCCCCGCTCCCCTCACCCCCTCGAACCTGTCGTCTCGGGAGGCCGTCATGGTGACCCTCGGCGCGCTGTGGCTTCCGATCGTGCTGTCCGCGGTCCTCGTGTTCGTGGTGAGCTCGGTCGTTCACATGGTCCTCAAGTATCACGCGTCCGACTACACGCAGCTCCCCAACGAGGACGCCGTCCGCGCCGCCATCCAGAGCGGCAAGCCCAGGCCGGCGCAGTACATCATTCCCTACGTGGCCGACTTGAAGCTGCTGGAGAAGCCCGAGGTGAAGCAGAAGTTTGTCGACGGGCCGGTGGCGGTGCTCAACATCCGGCGGACGGGGCCGATGTCGATGGGCCCGAGCCTCGCGCAGTGGTTCGTCTTCTCGCTGGTGATCTCGTACATCGTAGCGTATGTCGCGTCGCGTACGCTGCCGGCCGGCACCGACTACCTGCACGTGTTCCGCGTGGTCGGCACGGTGGCATGGCTGGGCTACGCCGGCGCCACGATCCCGGACTCGATCTGGATGGGCCAGCCATGGTCGGTCACGATCAAGCATGTGATCGACGGCCTGCTCTACGGGCTCGTGACCGCGGGGACGTTCGGGTGGTTGTGGCCGAGGTAAGCAAGCAGGCGGTGGACATCGCGCCGGTCGAGATCGCGCCCGGCGTTTTTCAGCTCGACCTGAATTTCCAGGGCGAGCCGGGCGTCATCGCCGCCTATCTCTTCGCCGACCGGCCGGATGCGACGCTGATCGAGACCGGGCCCACATCGACGGTCGAGACCCTTCTCGCCGGCGTGCGCGCGGCCGGCGTCGAGCCGGAGCGGATCACGCAACTCGTCGTCACCCACATCCACCTCGACCATGCGGGCGCATCGGGCTCGTTGCTCCGGCGCCTGCCGCGTGCACGGCTCTTCGTGCATCCGGCTGGCGCGAAGCACATGATTGACCCATCGAAGCTCATGGCGAGCGCCAGCCGGATCTACGGCGATCGGATGGACGCGCTCTGGGGCGAGATGGTGCCTGTCCCTGCCGATCGGCTCGTCGTGCTTCAGGACGGCGACACGGTGCGCACCGGCCGCCGCACGCTCACCGCGCTCGCGACACCGGGCCACGCGCGGCATCACCACGCGTATCACGAGCCCGAGGGGGCCCTCGTCTTCACCGGCGACATGGCGGGCGTGCGGCTGGGGGGCAGCAGCCTCATCCGCCCGCCGACGCCGCCGCCCGACATCGATCTCGATGCGTGGCTCGCGAGCGTCGCGCGGCTCCGCGCGCTTCGGCCGCGGCGGCTCTACCTTACTCACTTCGGCGGATACGCAGAACCCGAGGCGCACTTCGACCGGCTCATCGCCCAGCTCTTTGACTGGGCCGGGTGGACCGAGGCACAGCTCGAGCGGGAGCCGGACACGACCAAGGTGGCGGCGGCACTCGCCCGGAAGGGCGACGCGGAGATCACGGCGGCGGGCGTCGAGCCGCTCACCCGCGCGTACGAGTTGGCGTCGCCCTATCAGATGGGCGTGGACGGCTACGCGCGCTGGCTGCAGAAACGCAACCAAGGGGGTGCATCATGAACGGTCTCGCATCGCAGGTCAGCGGGTGGTTTTTCGTCGCCGCGGCGGCGCTCACGTGGCTCGGCTGGTTTCTGTTGCCGGCCAAGCCCGGCGCGTTCTTCGCGGCGGACGACTTCACCCGGATCCGCACCCGATATAGCGCGTGGATCTGGCTCTACCGGTTTCACATCTTTGGCTACGTCATCACGCTCATGGCGGCCGCGGCGCTCGCCGTGCGCATCGATGGCGCCGCACGCGCGCTGGCGTGGCCGGGGCTCGCGGTGCTCGCCGCGGGCGCGCTGGTGAGCGCGCTCGGCGCCGCGTTCTACTATCACATGGGCGCCTGGGGCGCGATGGACGTCGGCAAACAGACGGGCAACGCCGCGTCAGCGTTTCTTCCCCCGCTCCAGGTGGCCACGCACTACGCCACCTGCCTCGTGCGATTCGGGCGGGTGTTCTTCGGACTGGGACAGGTGGTGCTCGCGGCCGGACTCATCGTGGACGGCACGCTTCCGCTCTGGATCGCGGTTGCAGCGGCGGTGCTCGGCCTCGCGGCCATGGGTGTGACGATGCTCCTGCCGGACGAGCTCGAGCGCTACCGGCCCATCTTTCATTTGAATGCTGCATGGATGGCGGCGCTCGGCATCGTGCTGCTGCTGGCGGGGAGCGGCGCGGGAACGTAAGGCGAGCGATCGCCCCTGCGATTGCGCGAGGCCCCCGAGCGCGCTGGGGCCGGAAGCGGGTATCATGCACCCTGGCGGCCGCCGGTGCCGCGGTTCCGAGGACTGACCCTGCCGGCGGATTGACGTGGTTCATGTGCCGAGGCCGCCGTGCCGCCGAACCGCGGCGCCGGCTCAACCTGTCGCGAGGTTCAGTACAGATGCATCGTCCGCCCGTTGCGCTCATCACCGCCGTCCTCGTTACCGCCGTGCTCGCCGCCGGCGGCGCGTGCGGCAACTACCGCGCGGTGGCCGCCACCGACACCGGCGACTCTGACGGCGGCGGCGGCGCCCCCACGCCGCAGGCGGCGCCGCTCCCCGCGCCCGCGCCTTCCTACGCCAAGCAACAGTCGCTCGACGTCTGCCGCCGCCAGGTGGCGCGTCGGTGGAGCGTGGCCGATTCCGCAGTGCGGAGCACGAGCCGCGGCTACGACGCGAGCAATGGCACCGATCTCGTCAATTGGGAGGTGCCGAGCCGCGCCAGCGGTTACTGCCGGGTGGACTCCCTCGGCACGGTGCTGCAGCTCGCGACCGAGCGCACCTATGCCGGGCCGGCTCCAGCAGCGCGCGACAGCGCGCCGGCGCTGGCCGGCGATACGGCCGCACCCGCGCCTGCAGCCCCGGGAGCCGCCGCTGGCGCCGGCGGTGCCGACACGAGCACCGCCTCGGCCGATCTGGTTTCGCGGCAGCTCGACGCCTGCCGGGCTGCGGTGGTGAGCAGACTTCGGGTGGGACCCGCCGAGGTAGGCTTGAGCGCGGGCTCGCCGGACACGCGCGGCACGGTCACGATCGAGTGGAGCCTCTCGTCAGGCCAGCAGGGGACGTGCGTGATGAACTCGGCGGGGGCGGTGGCGCGGTTTACTGGGCCGTGAAGACGGGGGCGCGCACGATCCGGCGCCTCGGGCTCACCCGGGTTTTCAGCACCGATCCATCTCGGCGCGCCGGCATCCCGAGCGTACTCCCCAAGGCGTGCCATGCCGCCGCCGACGGAGTGATGATTCTCCGACGCCGCCACTAGCCGCCGCATCCGATCAGATTTCCCTCAGCCGCCTTCGCACCGCCTCCCGCGCATGCTCCGGCGCCAGCACCTCGGCGTCGGCGCCGTACTGCAGCACGTGCCGCACCAGCCAGTGCTCGTCGGCCAGCGGGTGCTCCAGCGTGAGCGACCCATCCGCGTCGAGCGGCTTCCGCTCCCGCTCGGCGACCCAGCGCGCCACCGCCGGCCCGTAGCGCACCCGGGCCGACTCCGCCGGCTCGCCGTGGAACACCCGGCCGTCGCGCAGGACGTCCGCCACTGAAAAATCCTTCGGCACGCGACAGCGCTCGGCCAGTTGCTCGACCTCCTCGATCCGATCCAGCCGGAACACCCGGATGCCTTCGCTTCGCTCGCAGTGCGCGACGAGATACCAGGCGCCGCTGGCGAGCACCGGCGCGTAGGGACGGACGACGCGCCGAGTGCTCTCGCCGGCGCCGCTCGCACGATACCGGACGGCGAGTTTCCGCCCCGCACGAATCGCACGGCGCACCGCGCCGAGCGTCGCGGCGTCGGCTTCGGCGCCGGTCGAGGCAACCCGCTCCGCCACGTGGGATCCGTCGCTCGGGAGCTTCGCGAGAACGGTGCGGAGTCGAGCCCGCGCCCGGTGGATCGCCGCGTGCTCGTCGGGCGGGCGCTCGGCGCGCAACATCGCGAGGCCCAGCTCGAGCGCGGCGAGCTCGGCCATCGTGAGCCGCATGGGGCGCAGGAAATGGTCGGATCGGACCGATACCGCATCCCGCTCCAGGAAGATCTGCACGCCCTCGACGAAACCGCCGGGGTCGTCGTATCGCTCGACCAGCGCGTCGAGATCGCGCAGCAGCGTCTCCCGATCCACGCCGAGCCGTTTGGCGACGACGTCCACCTTGTGCTCGCGCCCGTCGGCCAGCTCGGGCACGAGCTGGAGCACGCGCCGGAGCTGCGCGGCGGCGTTGCCGCTCATCGTGCGCCTCCGTGCGCCGCGAGCGCGGCATCGGCGAGCGCATGATACGCCTCGACGAGCTCCGGCGGAGAAACGGGCGCGACCTCGCCGGCGAACGAGAGCAGCCAGCGGGCGAAGCTGTCGAGCCGCCGCACGGAAAACCTGCGCCGGCTGGGCGAGTCGGCCACCGGCTCGCCCAGCCGCCGCGCCGCGTACGCCGGGCCGCTCGCGCCGCGAAACTCCACCACGGCATCGAGCGCGGCGGCGTCGCCCAGCTCCCAGGCCTGCCGCGAACGCGCGTGCTCCCGGAGGCTGAAGCCGGCGGGGACGTCGTAGTCGGGCGTGCCGGGCTGCGCCGAGTTCACCGTCACCCGGTGGATCCGGCTCACGCGGAAATTCTTCACCAGATCCGAACTCGAGTCGCGCGCGGCGAGATACCAGTGGTGGCCCAGGAAGAAGAGGCCGAATGGCTCGACCTCGCGCTCGCGCACGGCGTCGGGGCCGATCGCGTAGTACTCGATGGTCGTGCGCTTCCGCCGGCGGAGCGCGTCGTCGAGCGCTTCGAGCGTCGCGCCGGCCGCGGCGAGCCCCACGCGCACCGCCGCGCTTTCGCGGACGCTCGTGGACGACTCGGCCGCCGGCGCCGCAGCATCCACCGGCAGATCGAACGCGAGCTTCCGCATCGCGGAGGCCGCGAGCTCGACGAGCATGGGGTCGCCCAGCGCCGCGACTCCACGCGCCGCCTCGGCCACCGCCTCCAACTCGTCGGCGTCGAACGTCAGCTCGGCGAGCGCGCGGTAGCCGTAGCGGTCCACTCGGCGCGGAGGCGTCGCGCGCCTTTCACCCATGAGCGTGAGGTAGGGGAGGTAGAACTGATCGGCCTTGAGTCGATATCCCACGACCTCGCCGCCGGCGTCGGAGATGGTGGCGATCGGAATGCCGAAGGCGCGCAGCTCGTCCTTGTCGCGCTCGAACGTGCGGCGGAGCGCCCCGCGCGACGGCGCGTGCTGATACGCCGGCACGTCGCGCACCAGCTCCTCGAGCGGCGCCGCGCCGTGCCGGCGAAGGAGCGCCGCAAGGAGGTCGATCCAGCGCTGGAGTTTGGAGCCGGTGGCCGCGCGGGCGCGGCGCGGCCCCGGCGTGCGAGACCCTCGACCCATGCTGTGCTCGCGATGCGGAGGCCGCAAGTTATCCAGTGCGCCGCGCGTGTGCACCCCCTTGCCGCGGCCGCCGCCCGTCATTTCCCGGTCCCATCGGCTCGGCTACCGGTTCGCGGCGCGCGAGTTACCGGTGCGGGTCGAGTTACCGGTGCCGGTGAGGATGGAGACCGGCGCGCCGAGACCAAAGCGGCAGCGGGCCGGGGCGCTCATAGGATCTGCGGGGAGCGTGCCGGTCCAGTGCGAGCCGCGCGGCCCGAGATAGAACGCGCGCCACGTCCCGGCGCCCGCACTGCATGTGCGATTGAACGCCGCGACGGGCCCGCTCAACACTGCGACGATGCCCGGTGCGCAGCAGCCGATCCGTGGGCCGCTCCCGCCGGGCCCTCCGGGACCGCGCTCACTCGGTTCGGCGGATCGGCGCAACGCCCGAACGACAAAGACCAGCACCGGCAGCAGCAGACGAGGCCAAGCGGGATCGGTCATGCAGTCTCCTGGCGTCGGGGGCGCGCCCGCCAGCCCATGGTGAGCCGGCATCCAGACAATACTCCGGCGCTATGACAGTTTATCTTGCGCCCATCCCCAAGGAGGCCCCATTCCGGATCTCGCCCGGCTGCTCGACGCCCTCGAGTTCGCGGCCAGCAAGCACCGCGCCCAGCGCCGGAAGGACAGCGCCGCATCGCCCTACATCAACCACCCGGTCGCGGTGGCGAACGTGATCGCCACCCGCGGTGACGTCACCGATCTCGCGACGCTCATCGCGGCGGTCCTGCACGACACGGTGGAGGACACCGCCACCACGTTTGCCGAGCTGGAGCGCCGCTTCGGCCCGGAGGTACGCGGACTCGTGGCCGAGGTGACCGACGATAAGCAGTTGCTCAAGGCGGAGCGCAAGCGGCTCCAGGTGGCGCACGCGGCCGGCGCGTCGGCCAAAGCGAAGGTGATCAAGCTGGGCGACAAGATCTGCAACGTGCTCGACGTGACGTTGTCGCCGCCGCCCGACTGGAGCACCGAGCGGCGGCTCGAGTATCTCGACTGGACCGAGCAGGTGATCGCGGGCTGCCGCGGGGTGAACCCGGGCCTCGAGGCGTATTACGACCAGGTGCTCGCCGAGGGGCGGCGTGCGCTGGCGGGGTAACGGGGCGGGCGCAGCGCTCGCGCTGCTGCTCGCCGCTTCAGCGCCGCTCTCCGCGCAGACTCCGCGCGCATTACCGGCGGCGCATTCCGGCGCGGACGAGCTGATGGGCCCCGGCATCTCCCACGCGCTCGCCGAGCGCCGTGCCCGCGCCATTGCTGACGTGCGCTACGATCTTGCGCTCGACGTGACCGCGCTCGACAGCGCGGTGGGACGGGTGACGGTGCGCTTTCGGCGCGTGGACGCAAACGCGAATGCCGGCCCCGCCGCCGACCGCGCTGTCATCCTCGATTTCCGCGGTCGCCGGCTCACGAGCGCCACCGCCAACGGCCAGCCGCTCCCGCCCGGCGCCGCGAACGGCGCCCACATCCGCGTGCCCGCGCGGCTCCTTGTGCCGGATGCCAACGTGCTCGAGTTCGGATTCGTCGCCGACATCGCGCCGAGCGGTGCGCCGATCATCCGGAACCACGACGCCACCGACGGGAGCGACTATCTCTACACGCTCCTCGTCCCCGCCGATGCCAACCAGCTCTTCCCCTGCTTCGACCAGCCCGACCTCAAGGGCCGCGTGCGGCTCACGCTCACCGCGCCGGCCGCGTGGAGCGTCGTCGCCAACGGATCGGCCGCTGCGGCGGACTCGGCGGCGGGCCGCGCGGTCGTCACCACCCGCTTCGACGAGACGCTGCCGATCAGCACCTACCTGATCGCGTTCGCCGCCGGCCCCTGGCACCGCGCCACTTCGGTGCACCGCGGCCGCACCATCCACGCCTACGTCCGCCGCTCGCGCGCCAGGGAGGCCGACCTCGACACCTTGCTCGCCCAGAACCAGCGCGCGCTCGACTGGCTCGAGCGCTACTTCGGGCGGCGCTTTCCGTTCGAGAAGTTCGATTTCGTGCTCGCACCCGCGTTTCCATTCGGCGGGATGGAGCACCCCGGCGCCGTCTTCTACAACGAGGACCGCTTCATCTTCCGCGAGCGCCCCACGCTGCCGCGGCGGCTCGCGCGGTTCGCCACCGTGCTGCACGAGTGCGCCCACCAGTGGTTCGGTGATCTCGTGACGATGCGCTGGTTCGACGATCTCTGGCTCAAGGAGGGCTTCGCCACCTTCATGGCGACCAAAGCTCTCGCCGACCTCGACCCCGCCGCCGACGCGTGGAAGACATTCTACCTCGGCAACAAGCCGCCCGCGTACGCGGTGGACGAAACCCGCGGCACCCGCCCGCTCTGGCAGTCGCTCGACAACCTCGACCAGGCCAAGAGCAACTACGGCGCGATCGTGTACAACAAGGCGCCGTCGGTGCTCGCCCAGCTCGAGTACCTCGTAGGCGGCGAAGCGTTCCGCACCGGCGTGCGCCGGTTCCTGGCGCAACACGCGTACGCCAACGCCACCTGGCAGGAGCTGCTCGGCGCCATCGGCCGCGCCGCGCGGCGGCCGCTCGACGAATTCGGCAAGAACTTCATGCTCCGGCCCGGCATGCCGGTGGTGGAGCAGCGGCTCGAGATGCGCGGCGGCCGGATCGAGCGACTGACACTCGTGCAGCACCCCGCGCAGGCGCTCTCGGGCCCGGCACCCTGGACCGAGCGCACCGATGTGATTCTGGTGTACCGGGGCCGGCCGACGCTCCGCATGCCGGTCGAGCTCAAGGGACACCTCACCGAGGTCACGGCCGCGCGCGGGCACGCCGCGCCGCTCTTCGTCTTCGCCAACGCGCGGGACCACGGCTACTTCCTGCTTCTTCTCGACAGCGCCAGCGTGCGCGCGCTCGAGGGCGGCGCGCTGGGCGACGTGCACGACGCGTTTCTGCGCGCGATGCTCTGGGGCGCACTCTGGAACCAGGTGCGCGCCGGACGGATGGCACCGGAGCGCTTCGTGCGCATGGCACTCCGCGAATTCCCGCGCGAGCGCGACGAGCAGATCGCGCCGTTCGTGCTGGCGCGGCTCGGGCGTGCCGTCAGCGCGTACCTCACCGGCGACGAGCGGGCGCGGGTACAGCCCGAGGTGGAGCGCGTGCTCTGGCGCGGCGCCGGCAACCGGGCGAGCGCGTACGGCGTGCGCAAGGCTGATCTCGACGCTTTCATCGACCTCGCCACGACGCCCGAGGCCGTGGCGCGCCTCGACACCATCTTTGCCGCCGACTCCGCCGCCGGCGCGCCGGTCAAGGACCCGACCCGTTGGGATGTCGTCACCCGCCTGCTCGAGCTCGGCGCACCGGAGGCCGATTCGCGCCTCACGGCCGAGCAGGCGCGCGACACCACGCCCGACGGCCGCCGCCGCGCGTTCATCGCCGGCGCCGGCCGGCCGAGCGCGGAGGTGAAGCGCGAGTACTTCACCCGCTACTTTGCCGACAGCACGCTCAACGAGGCGTGGGCCTCAGGCAGCCTCGGGCCGTTCAACGCCATCGAGCACCAGGCGCTCACGTTGCCGTACTTGCGGCCCGCGCTCGACTCGCTGCCATTCATCCAGACCCACCGCCGGATCTTCTTCCTCGAGAGCTGGATCGCCGCTTTCCTGGGCGGCCAGACCGGCGAGCCCGCGCTCGATGCGGTGCACGGCTACCTGGCCGATACTCCCGATCTCGCGGACGATTTGCGCCGGAAGGTCTTGCAGTACGAGGACGAGCTGGCGCGGACGGTGCGGCTCAGGGGGCAAACAGGGGCCCCAACGCCTCCCGCGCCCACCACGCCCCGGTCCGCCGCCTCTCCTCGGCCGTACTGAACCGGTACTCGTAGCCCACCACCCGCACGTAGCGCGGCGGCGCGTCCGGAAATGGATTGCGGCCGAGCAGCGCCAGCACCTCCGGCGTGCCGGCGCGCAGGCGATCCAGCAGCGTGCTGAGCCAGCCCGCGCTCCCCCTCGGATCGAGCGCCGCGAACCACATCTGCCAGTCGAGCCTCGGCTGGTGCGGCGCCACGAAACTCGGCCGGCGGTCGAGCGGGCCCGGCTTGTAGCGGAACACATACTCCGACCAATGCTCGTCGTCGTTGCTGCCTTCGATGACGAGCTCGGGGCGCTCCGTCGTCATCACGCGGAAAAGTCCGTAGCCGTTCACGGCGCGGAACGGCGCGACGACGCCGAGCGCCTGACCGGCCCAGCGCGGGAAGTAGCCGACGGCGCGCCCGCGCGGCACCGTGTAAGCGATCTCCCGCGCAAAGCTCAGGAAGCTCAAACCGAGCAGCGCCGGCGCCACGAACGCGATCACGAATCGCCGCGCCTCCGACTCGCGCTCCGGCGCCGCGATCCGCACCGGCAGCCATCGCGAGAGGGTCGCGTCGTCCAGCGCGGGCACGAGGAGGACGACCGCGAGCAGGTTGAAGAACCCGTAGTTGCCGGTGGCGGCGATGCCGAGCTGCAGGAGCACGAGCGCCGAGGCGCCGGCGAGCCGCACCCGCCGGAGCCGCGCTGGCGCCAGGAGCAGCCAGGGCGCAATCACCTCCACCGCGACCGAGCCCGCCGTCATTGCCCGCAGCACGCCGTCCGGCAGCTTGGCCGCGTACCACCCGAGCCAGGTCGGGAGCGGCTGGGTGAAGAAGTGGTACTCGAGCGCGGTCGCGTGCCGCCACGTCGGGTCGCCGCTCAGGAGCTTGGTGATTCCCGACAGAAACAGGAGCTTCACGACGAGCAACACGAGCACCCAGCGCACGAGCGGCGACGGCATGCGCCGCGTCGCGAGCGGCAGCCAATTGCCCGGCGCCCAGAGCACGGCGAGGAGACCGGCCTCCAGCAGCAGCGCGTCCCACTGGAAGCCAAGGAAATCCTGGCCCGCGATGGTGAGTGATAGATAGAGCACCCAGAGCACCGCGAGGGTGACGAGCGGCGCCACGTCGAGGATCACGAGGAGCGAGAGCCCCGCTCCCGCCCAGGCCACCCCGCGGAGCGCGGCATCGCTTGCGCCGAACCAGAAGATGGTGGGCAGCATCTGGTGGACGTCGGGCCCGTAGATCGATCGCGCCCACTGGAGGAATTGCGCCGCGGGCAGCAATCCGTGCGCGCCGACCAGTCCCACGATCTGCACCGCGAGCGAGGCGAACGCTACCAGGTAGACGAGGCCCAGCAGCCGAAGGAAGAGCCAGCGCGAGAGAACGTACGTGGGTGCGGCGGCGCTCACCCGCCGAGCACCCCGCGGAGCGCCGAGCGCGCGGCGTACCAGCCGCAGAGCCCGTGCACGCCGGCGCCGGGCGGCGTCGACGCGGAGCAGAGCAGGATCGCGGGATCCGGCGTGCGATACGGATCGAGCCGCACCACGGGACGGAAGAAGAGCTGGCTCAACTCCGCGCTTCCGCCCCCGATGTCGCCGCCGATGTAGTTGGCGTCGTAGGCATGAAGATCGGCGGGGCCGGTGCGATGGATCTCGAGGATGCGGTCGCGGAAGCCCGGCGCGAAGCGCTCGATCTGCGCGATCATGCGGTCGGTCATGTCCACCGTCGAGCCGTTCGGCACGTGGCAGTAGGCCCACGCCGTGTGCCGCCCCGCCGGCGCGCGCGACGGATCGAAGAGCGACTGCTGCGCCACCAGCACGAACGGCCGTTGCGGCACCCGTCCCGCCGCCACCTCCGCCTCGCCCGCCTCGATCTCCTCGAGCGTCCCGCCCACGTGCACCGTGCCGGCGCGGAGCACCTGCGCATCCCGCCAGGGAATCGGCCCGTCGAGGGCGACGTCGATCTTGAACGCGCCGGGCCCGTAGCGATAGCGGCGGAGCTGGCCCATGTACGCCCGCCCACCCGCCCGCCGCGCGAGCCGCTCACTCGCCATCTCGAGCACCTGGCGCGGCGTCACGTCGAGCAGCGCCGCGCGGTGCGCCGGCAGCGCGTCGAGCGTGGTGACGGGGCAGTTGAACGCGATCTTGCCACCCAGCTCCACGAGGCAGGAGGCGAGCGCGCCGGTGAGCCGCCCCGCGCCGCCGGCCACGATGGGCCAGCCCACCGTATGCGCGCTCGCAAGGAAGATGAGCCCGAAGGTGCCGGTGCCGGCGGCCGAAAGATCGAGCATCGAGTGCGCGCCGCAGCCGGCCAGGAGCGCGCGCGCCGCAGGCGTCCCGAACCGGCGCGCGATCGTCGTCACCGGCAGCATGGCGCGAAGCCCGAACTGCGCCGCGGCCAGCAGCTTGCGCGGGCCCACACAAGGAATGCGAAGCGGGCCGGTCAGCTCGTTGATGATGAGGTGCCAGTTCCGCACCGTCGGGCCCACCAGGTCGAGATAGGCATTGGCGTCGGGGCCCAGGCGGCGGGCGGTCTCGTACAGGTCGTGCGTGAGGAGGGCCGCGCCGTCGTCGAGCGGATGGGCGAGCGGGACGTCCGGTTCGATCCACCGGAGCCCGTGGCGCGCGAGCGGCAGCGAGAGGAAGAACGGCGACGCGCGCCCGATGGGATACACCGCGCTGCACACGTCATGGACGAACCCCGGCAGCGTAAGCTCGGCTGAGCGGCAGCCGCCGCCCACGGTAGGTGCCGCCTCGACGAGCTGCACGGAGCGGCCCGCGCGGGCGAGCGCGATGGCGGCGCTCAGGCCGTTGGGCCCGGCGCCCACCACCACCGCGTCAAGTCGCTCGCGTCCGGGCATGGCGGAACGGTAGACCGGTGAGGCAGGCGGCTCAAGCGGCCGGGAATCGGCGCCGCGTCGCATCGGAACGGTCCGGTACCGGTGGCAGGGCCGCGTAGCGTGTCGGATGGGTTACTGCCAACCGCATTGCCAACCGCGACGTGAGGGACTCAGATTATGGGCATGCCCGAGCCCGTCACCGACTGGACAGCCGAGTGGACGCACGACTACGCTGTGTCGGCGCTTTCGCGGCGGATCGGTTCGTATGTCGATGCACAAGGATTCGGCGTCCTACTCTTCGCCCCCGCCGACATCAGTTCGACCCGCATACCCTGGTGCAGCCAGACGTTTTCGTGACGCCGCTCGTCGAGGGCCGCCGACCACGAGATTGGGCGGACATTCGCACGCTGCTTCTCGCTATCGAGGTGTTGGCGCCCGGCACCGCCCGGGCCGACCGGCGGCTCAAGCGCCGCGCCTACCAGCGGCATGGCATTCTCGAATACTGGATCGTCGACCTCGATGCCCGCCTGATCGAGCGCTGGCGCCCCGACGACGAGCGCCCCGAGGTTCTGGGCGAGCGCCTCGCATGGCATCCCGTCCCCCACCTGCCCCAGCTCGAGCTCGACCTCCCCGAGCTCTTCACCGAGGTGCTCGACCGTTGACCCAGCCCCTGCCCATGGCGAACGAACCCTCGGAGAAATCCCGCGGCGTCGCCCTCGCGCTGGCGGTGCTCCTCGGCCCCTTCGGCGCGCACCGGTTCTACGCCGGCCGCGCCGAGAGCGGCGCGCTCATGGCGTGCACCCTTGGCGGGCTCGGCATCTGGTGGCTCTACGACGTGGTGATCGTGAGCGCCGGCGAGCTGCGCGACGCCGAGGGCCGGCGGATCACCGAGTGGGAGACGCAGGCGCCCGAGCGCCGCGCCGAGCTTTCCGCCGACGCGCTGGCCGAGCTGCACGCGCTCCGCACCGAAGTAGCGGAGCTGGCCGAGCGGATGGACTTCACCGAGCGCCTGCTTTCATCGCGCGCACCGGACGAGACCCGCCGCGTGGCGCCGCCCGGCTGAGCCCCGGCGATTGGCCTCTCCGCGGGTGAGGCCGCTCACCGCCCTTCAAGTCCCCCACCGGTACAGTTACGGCTGCACGACCCCGGGGCGCCCGGTGCGCGAGCCCGCGCACGATGCTCGACGCAGCGGCGTCACCCGACACAGGTGATCTGAGGAGGACGAATGCGAGCGCAATCAACCGCTGTTCTGGCCGCCACCGCACTGTGGATCGGCGGCCTGGCATGCGCGGGCAACAGAGCGGGGGCCGAAACCAGCACGGCGGCCACCGATAGCACCACGACGACCGTAACCGACACCGGCATGGTGTCCGATACGGCCAGAGCGGTGACGAACGACACCGGCATGGCTTCGATGAGCGATACCGGCATGACGCGAAGCCAGGACACTACCTCGGCCAACGCGAGAACCAACGCGGGCGTGTCGGACACCGCGGTGACGAACCAGACCAAGTCCGGCGTGACCAACACCGACAGCGGCACGTCGACCCTGGGCCCGGGCGCCACGAGGACCCGGCCCGACCAGGGGCAGCCGGTCACCTCGAAGGGCGACACCATCGGCCACGTTCCCGCGGCCGAGCACGTGGGGGACAGCTCATCTTACGGCCAGCAGCCGGGGGCCGCGGCGCAGGATACCTCGCGGATGAGTGGGCAGAGCGCGACCGACACATCGTCGATGCAGTCGCCGAGCGATTCAAGCAGCACGAACCAGAGCTCGCCGTCGTATAGCGATTCGACCGGGTCGTCCAGCGACTCCAGCTCGTTCTGAGTCGTTCCGGTAGCGCGCTTCGGTATGCGCGACGCCGGATGTGAGAAGCCCGCGGGCCACGAGCCCGCGGGCTTTTCCTCGTCGCTTGCCGAGCGCGACGTGCGCCGCCGGCGCGCCGTCTATCGCCTCGCCGACGCCGCCGGGCCGCGGCTCCGCCGCCCGAGCACTACCCCGGCTCCGATGAGCGCCACGATCAGTACCACCGCCGTGAGCTCCGCCGTCTCGAAGAAGCTCAAGCCCAGGAGCCCATCGAGCGAATACGCGCCCGGGCCTGTGGTCGCGAGTACGAGACCGCCCGCGCAGTAGAGCAGGGCGACTTCGATGCCGCCATCGGTCGCGAAGAAGCCATGGCCCAGATTCTGGCTCATCGCGACCAGCATGACGGCCAGCATGATTGCCGGCCCGATCGGCCCGAACAGTCCGAGGGCCGTGAGCAAGCCGCCGACGAATTCGCCGAGGCCTGCCATCCTGGCCATCTGGCGGCCCGGATAGAACCCGGCCGACTCGAGAAAGTTGGCGGTGCCGGCGAGCCCGGCGCCCCCGAACCAGCCGAACAGCTTCTGCGCGCCGTGGGCGGCGAGCCCCAAGCCCAGCACGAGCCGGGCGATCAGCAGGCCAAGGTGGAGCATGCCGAAGCTCGGGATGTATGCAGGCATGAGTATTCCTCCGGGCGGAGAGGTGGTTAGTGAGGCACCGCGGCCTCGGTCCGGTCCCACAGCTCGCGGGCCAGTGGCGCGTCCTCGGCCAGCGGATTCGACCGGGCCTCGCCGCGTTTGTCGTAATAGCGCCCGGACGCGCTGGCGAGCTCCGGCGCGGTCGCGCAGTAGAGCTGGGTGCGCGCACCCTTCTCGTTCGAGGTGAGGAAGAGCTTGAGCAGCCACCGCGCCGGCAACGGGAGCGCGCGCCAGATGTTCGACGCGACGGCGCCCGGGTGAAGCGCGTAGGTGGTCACCCGCGTGCCGTGCAGCCGGCGCGCCAGCTCCTTCGCATGTAACACGTTCATGAGCTTGGTGGCGCCGTAGGCCGGGAAGCCGCTCCGCACGGGCTCCTTGCGGCGCTCCAGCATCGTCCAGTCGAGTCCCTTTACGCCCAGATGGGCCGCGCTCGAGACGTTCACGATCCGCCCCTGCGGCGCCTCGCGCAGCCTCGGCAGGAGCAGGTTGGTGAAGAGGAACGGGCCGATGTGATTGGTGGCGTAGGTGAGATCGAAGCCGTCGGCCGAAAGCGCGCGGGTGCCGGCCACGCCGGCGTTGTTCATCAGTACGTCGAGCCGCGCGCCGCTCGCGAGAAACGACTCGGCGGCGCGGCGCACGGAGGAGAGGTCGGAGACGTCGACCTGGAGAAAGCGCGCATCGGCGCCGGGGTTCCGCGCGCGGATCGCGTGGAGCACCGGGCGGGTGCGCTCCTCGGAGCGCCCGGCGAGCACGACGGCTCCGCCGCGCGCGGCGAGCGCCTTGACGGTGGCGCGGCCGAGGCCGGAGTTGGCGCCGGTGACGAGGAAAGTGCGGCCTGCAAGATCGGTGGCGGTCATGGCAGCTCCGCCGATTATGCGCCCTCCGGAACATGAGCGGAAGGGTGCGGCCCTTGACGGTCCGTGCGCCCGCACTATACTAAACCACATGGTTTACCATCAAACGGCGCTCGATCGCACCTTCGCCGCCCTGGCCGACCCGACGCGGCGCGCCATCGTGGCGCGGCTCAGCCGGGGCGAGGCGGCCATCGGCGATCTCGCGCGCCCGTTCGCCATGTCGCTGCCGGCCGTTTCCAAGCACATCCGGGTGCTGGAGCGCGCGGGGCTGGCGAGCGTCCGGCGCGAGGGCCGGCGGCGGCGGTGCCGCCTCGTTGCCGCCCCGCTCCACGGCGCGGCCGACTGGGTGGAGCAGTACCGGCGGTTCTGGGAGGGACAGCTCGATCAACTCGCTCGCTATCTGGACGACGAAACCTCAACGGAAAAGGAAGGCCCATGGCAGCCACGGCCGAGCGGCAATCGTCGCACAAGCTCGAAGTCCGGCACACCTACGCGCAACCGCCGGAGCGGCTCTTCCGCGCGTGGACCACGCCGAACGACCTGAAGCGCTGGCACGCGCCCAGGGATCTCGTCGTGAGCCTGGCGGAGCTCGATGTGCGTGTGGGCGGGCGCTACCGGATTCACATGCGCCAACCCGACGGCACCGAGCACCGCGTGAGCGGCGAGTACACGATCGTGAACCCGCCGCGGAGGCTGGCGTTCACCTGGGAATGGGAGCAGAGCGACCGCGCGAGCCTCGTGACCATCGACTTCCTGCCGTGGGGCACCGGTGGCACCGAGCTGGTGCTCACGCACGAGGACTTCCCGACGGACACGGAGCGGAACAACCACGAGCACGGGTGGAGCTCGATCGCGGAGAAGCTGGCGGGCGCCCTGGCCGACGGGGGGAGGTAAGCCGGCTCTAAGCCGCGCGGAACTGCTCGAACCGCTCGGCCAGGTAGTCGTGGTTGGGGCGGAGCGGTGCGGATCGGGGGACGCTGATCAGCTGGCCGTGCATCGCCTGCAAGCC
>DASUJH010000046.1 GCA_036279355.1 Gemmatimonadales bacterium | reverse complement strand
CGAGCGAGCCGAGATTGACGATCGAGCCGGAATCGGTGGACTTCTTGAGGACCTGAGTCACCGGACGGTCGGGCGCCGTCGGCTCGGCGCAGGCCGCGGCCGCGAGCGCGGCGGTAATCGCAAGAATCCAGCGGCCCCGCCGTTTTCCCGCCGCGCTCGCGCGGGCGCAGGATTGCCCGGGGCGACCACCCCTCCGCTGGCGCGCGAGCGGCCCCCTGCGCAGATTCGAACTCCACTCACCGCGACGCGCCGTGCCCGACCTTGCCCAGCCACTCGCCTCCGCCCTGGAGCACCGCTACACGATCGAGCGCGAGCTCGGCCGCGGCGGCATGGCCACGGTCTATCTCGCGCGCGACCTCCGCCACCGGCGCCCCGTCGCCCTCAAGGTGCTCCGCCCCGAGCTAGGCTCGACCATCGGCACCGAGCGGTTCCTGCGCGAGATCGAGGTCGTCGCCGGCCTCACCCACCCGCACATCCTCCCGCTCCACGATTCCGGCCGCGTGAGCGCCGACGCCGGCGAGGGCGAGCTGCTCTGGTTCACCATGCCGTACATCGAAGGGGAATCGCTGCGCGACCGGATCGCGCGCGAGGCGCCGATGCCGGTCGAGGATGCGGTCCGCCTCGCGAGCGAAATCGCCGACGCGCTGGCCTACGCGCACGCGCGCGGCGTGGTCCACCGCGACCTGAAGCCCGCCAACATCCTGCTCTCCGCCGGCCACGCGCTCGTGGCCGACTTCGGCATCGCCCGCGCCGCCGCACAGGACGGCGACGCCCGCCTTACCGGCACGGGCCTGTCGCTCGGCACACCGCACTACATGAGTCCGGAGCAGGCCGTGGGCGACCGCGAGGTGGACGACCGAACCGACATCTACGCGCTCGGCTGCGTGCTCTTCGAGATGCTCGCGGGCGAGCCGCCGTTCAGCGGCCCCACCGCCCATGCGGTGATCGTGAAGCGCTGCACCGAGTCGGCGCCGTCGGTCCGCGCTCGGCGGAGTGGCATCCCCGAAGCGCTCGATTCCGCGGTCGCGAAGGCGCTCGCGCGGGATCCCGCCGAGCGGTTCGCCACCGCCGCGGAGTTCGCCGCTGCGATCGGCGGCGGGCTTGCGCCGACCGTCGACACCGCCGCGGGCGCCGCTCCGGCGCGCGAGGCGCGCTCCATCGCCGTCCTCCCGTTCACCGACATGAGCCCCGCGCGCGACCAGGAGCACTTCGCCGACGGCATGGCGGAGGAGATCATCAACGCGCTCACCCGGATCGCGTCGCTCCGCGTCACCGCGCGCACGTCGTCGTTCGCGTTCAAGGGGAAGAACGAGGACGCGCAGGAGATCGGCCGGAAACTCAGGGCCGGCACGCTGCTCGAGGGAAGCGTGCGCAAGGCCGGCAACCGGCTCCGCGTCACCGCGCAGCTGGTGAACGCGGCGAACGGCTATCAGCTCTGGTCCGACCACTACGACCGCGACCTCGACGACGTCTTCGCCATCCAGGACCAGATCGCGGCGAATATCGTCCGCGCGCTCGAGCTGGTGCTGAGCGAGGATGAACGACGGGCGCTCACGCAAACCCGGCGCGTCGATGCCCGCGCCTACGAGCTCTATCTCCGCGGCCGCCAGTTCTTCCACCGGCACCAGGGCAGGGCCGTGCAGAACGCGCGGCAGCTCTTCGCCCGCGCCACCGAGATCGACCCCGGCTTCGTGCTCGCGTACGCGGGCATCGCCGACTGCAGCTTCTTTCTCGGCGCGAGCTGCATGTTCTGGGACGCGGGCGAGGCGGACTTCGAGCAGGCGGAAGCCGCGAGCGAGAAGGCGCTCGAGCTCGGGCCCGAGGTGGCCGAGGCGCATGCGTCGCGCGGGCTGGCGCTGAGCCTCCGGCGCCGGTTCGACAAAGCCGAGCGGGAGTTCGAGACGGCGATCCGGCTGAATGCGCGCCTCTTCGAGGCATACTATTTCTACGGCAGGGTCTGCTTCCAGCAGGGGAAATTCGCGGAAGCGGCGCGCCGCTTCGAGCAGGCGGCAAGCGTCCGACCGGAGGACTACCAGGCCCTCGGTCTCGCAGGGAACGCGTACTGGGGAATGGGACAGCAGGAGCAGGCGATGGCGACCTTCCGGCGTGAAGTCGCCGTCGCCGAACAGCACCTCGAGCTCAATCCGGATGACGCGCGTGCGCTCTACTTGACCGCGGTGTCGCTCGCGGTGCTGGGCGAGCGCGACAAGGCCCTTGCCTGGGCCGACCGCGCGCTGGCGCTCGACCCCGGTGAGCCGTCGGTCCTCTATAACGTCGCCTGCGTCTACGCCCGACTCGGCCTCACCGAGCGGGCGCTGGACACGCTGGAGCAGGCGGTGGGCGATCGCTCGGGGCACGTCGAGTGGATCGCGCACGATCCCGATCTCGAGTCGCTCAGGGAGCTGCCGCGGTTCCGCGCGCTGGTGGACCGGCTGTAGGGAGCGCGCGGCGCCGGCACCCGTTCCTCTCTCCTCGTTGCTTCCATTCGTCGCGCCGCGACAACATAAGCCCTGACCGCCGCGTGGGTGCAGTCGCTTGCACCGCTCAATCGTTGGATCGGCCAACGCGTTAGCGGATGATCCAGCGTGCTGCCCGGCATTTCCGCTGCGGCACCGGCGTTGCATCAGTTCCGGAAATCCCTACAACAACCGAGGGACCCCTAGTTCTCTCCTGCCGACAAGGGCACCCCGGCCGCGAGGCCGGTCCGCAAAGCCACGGGTCTCTTGATCGGGGGAGACGGCCGGGCTGTCGAAGAGGGGCGCGCCGGTACGCCGGACTCTGCCGGGCCACCTCCGAGGTCAAGGAGACCTCCGTATGTCCAAGCATGTCACGCTCCTCGGCGTCGCCCTGCTGAGCGCGCTCACCGCGTGCGCCGGCGACAGTCCCACAGCCGCATCCGACGGTCCCTCGGCAAACCGGTCACTCGTCATCACCCAGGGTCTCCCGGCTCCCGCCCGGCCGGCGGCAAAGCGGCCGTCGCTGTCCTCCGCCGCCGCCGCCGTCACCAGCGCGCTCGGCGGCTCGGTCACCACGCCGGTGAGCCTCAAGCCGGAGACCTGCGAGCCCGACGGCCAGGCCGTGACGGTGACGTACACGGTCACCGGCAGGCAGGACCATCCGGCGAGCTTTCAGGTGAACACGCGGTGGGTATTCAATGGAACGAGCTGGACGGGGTCCGTGCCGACGACGGTGAACGTCGCCACGCGGCCCACAGGCCCGGGCTCCGACACGTACATGGTCACGCTCACCTTGGTCAATTCCAGCTCGACCGCGACCGGGACCTCGAGCTTCAGCGTGGTCCCGTTCAATCTGGTGACGAGCGCCCCGGCCGCGCTGGGCATCAGCGGAGGCAACATCACCGTGTTCGTGGCGTTTGCCGCATGCCCGGTCGTCAACACGGCTCCCGCCCTCACGCTGCCGAGCGATTTCACGGTCGAGGCCACGAGCAGCGCGGGCGCCGCCGTCAACTACACGGTCACCGCCAGCGACCTGGAGCAGGGCGACCTGACTGCCAGCGTCGTCTGCACGCCGGCCAGCGGCACCACGTTCGCGCTCGGCGAGACGACGGTCAACTGCTCGGTCACCGACGCGGGCGGCCTCTCCGCGATGGGCAGCTTCAAGGTGACGGTCGTCGATACGACGCCCGCCTTCTTCACCGCGTTTCCGACCGGCACGCTCACCCTGATCGCCGCCGACATCACCGGCGCGGTGCTGGACATCGACGCGCTCCACATCGAGGTGGAAGACGTGGGCCACGTGTCCGAGCCGTCCACCTTCTCCTGCGACTACGTCGCGGGCACCAAGCTCGCCATCGGCAGCACGACGACCGTCTCGTGCACGGCAACGGATCACGTCGGAAACGAGAGCGACCCCAGCACGTTCGACGTATTCGTCGGTCTCAACGTCAACGCGACGGGGTTCCTGCCGCCGCTGCGGATGGTGGCGCCGTTCAGCGCCCACAAGCGCGGCTCGACGATTCCGCACAAGTTCCTGCCGCCTACCTACGCCGACGGAACGCCGGCCACCGATCTCGCCAGCGGCCTGCGCCTCGTTCTCACCCAGGTGGACGGCAGCCCCGACCCCACCAGCATCGATGGCGATGACTACTCGGCGGGCTCCACGGCGTGGCGGTACGACGGCGACGCGGGGCAGTACATCTTCAATCTCAAGACCGGCACGGCCGATCCGTGGGTTGCCGGTACCTGGACGACGACCGTCTCGTACGCGGGGATCACGCTGGCCACGACGCAACTGGAATTGCGGCGCTGAGCGTGGACGGGGCGGCCGCGAGCCGCCCCGTTTTTCCGTGTAGTATGGCGCCGAGACAAAGAGCGATGGCCGAGTCCTATCGCAACGCCTCCGCTCGCTGGTTGATATCCACCCAGTACATCGCGAGCTGCCGGATGATGCTGTCGAATCGCGCCGCATCCACCGGCTTGCGTACGTAGCTGTTGCATCCGAGCCCGTAGCCGGAGGCCAGGTCGCGGGGATGGGTGGAGGACGTGAGGATCACGATCGGCAGGAGCTTGGTCCGCGGGTCGGCGCGCAAGCGCTCCAGCACCTCGAGGCCGCCCACGCGCGGAAGCTTGAGATCGAGCAGCACGACGGCCGGCAGTGGCCGCGCGGCGGACGATGCATCGGCCACGGGCAGCAGGTACTCGAGCGCCTCCACGCCATCCCGGGCGAGGTCCACGGTGAGCTCGATGCCGGCCCGCTGCAACGCACGGGTGGTGAGCAGCGCGTCGTTTTCGTCGTCCTCCACCAACAGCACCCGCCTCGTGCTCATCGGCCGGCCCCGGCGTCGTGCGTGGTGAAATAGAAGCTTGCCCCTCGCTCGACCGCTCCCTCCGCCCAGATGCGACCGCCATGGCGCTGGATCACGCGCTGCACCGTCGCGAGGCCGATGCCCGTGCCCGGAAATTCATCGGCGTGGTGAAGTCGCTCGAACGGCTGAAACAGCTTCGCGACGTACGCCATGTCGAACCCCGCGCCGTCGTCTCGCACGAAATAAACATGCTCCCCGTTCACGGTGGTTTCGCCGAACTCGATGAGTCCTCGCGCATGCTTCCGGGTGAACTTCCACGCGTTCCCGAGGAGGTTCGCCAGCGCGATCTTGAACAGGGCCGCGTCGGCGTACGCCTTCCGGGTCGGGGCGATGCGGATTTCGACCAACCTGTCCGGCTCGCTCTCCTTGACCTCCTGGGCGACCATCCGGGCAATGGCGCTCAGGTCCACCCATGCCAGCTCCAGATCCTTGCGGGTGATCCGATAGAGGCTGAGGAAGCCGTCGATCATCCGCGCCATCCGCTGCGCGGCGTTGTTCACGCGGCGGAGGTATCGACGGCCCTGCTCGTCGAGCCGGTCGCCGTACTCCTCCAGTAGGATGTGGGAGAACCCCTCGACACCCTGCAGCGGACTCCGCAGGTCGTGCGAAATGGAGTAGCTGAACGTTTCCAGCTCCCGGTTGGCGATGTCGAGCTCGATGGTGCGCTGCCGGAGTTCCTCTTCCGCCCGCTTCAGCTCGGTGATGTCGAAGCCGACCCCCTGCACGAAGATCGGGTGTCCGCTGGCCCCTCGCACGATCTTGGTATCGCCGAGGATCCAGACCACCCGGCCGTCGCGCGCGAGGAACCGGTAGACCGAGTGAAAATCCTCGCCAAAGGCGACCGTGCGCGCGAACTCCAGATTCCACCGGTCCTTGTCGTCCGGGTGCAGGCGCTCGTACCAGAGCACCGGATTCTCCAGCCATTCTCGCTGGCTGTACCCCAGGAGGGATTCGATCTGCGGACTCACGTACACTTCCCGTAGCCCGTGCTCGAGCGAGGCCATGAACGTGACGGCGGGGATCTGCTCCAGGAGGGTTCGGTATCGCGCCTCGGTCAACCGGTACATGACGTCCGGACCGACCGGCTCTCCGTCCGGGGCCATGATCGATTCGGCGAGGCCGGCGAGGAGCGGCCCGGCCAGTTGGCGCAACACCGCCTCCGGACCCGCGACGTCTTGCGTGCCGGAAGTCTCGGAGCACGCCGGCCCGTCCGCGTTCATGAGCCCGGCTGCTCCTCCGGTCGCTTCCGCCACGAAGGCTCGACGTTGAGTGAGGCCTGGGTGAACCGCCGGAGCGCCTTGATTGCCTTGCCGTAGGTGAGCACGGCCGCCGAAGACAGATACGACCCCGGCGGTTGGTCCATGAACGGCATGAATTTGTCGGGAAATCCGGGCATGGTGCAGCCGATGCAGATGCCGCCCACGCTGGGGCAGCCGCCGATCCCTCCCATCCAGCCTCGCTTCCCCACGTTGCACTGCACGACCGGTCCCCAGCAGCCCTGTTTGACGATGCAGGTCGGGGCGCCGTAGTGCTCCGCGAAATCCGCCTGCTCGTAGAATCCGCCGCGGTCGCAGCCTTCGTGGACCGTCTGGCTGAACAGCCACGTAGGCCGCAGCGCCTCGTCCAGCGGAATCATCGGGGCATTGCCGGCGGCCTGAGAAAGGAGGTAGAGCAGCGTCCCCATGAAGTTGTCCGGCTGGACCGGACACCCCGGCAGGCAGACGATCGGGATGTCCGCCCTGGATCGCCACTGCCACCCGAGATAGTCCGGCAGGCCCATGCACCCGGTGGGGTTGCCGGCCATGGCGTGGATCCCGCCATACGTCGCGCAGGTGCCGGCGGCGAGCACGGCCCACGCATGGGGCGCCAGATGGTCGATCCAGTCGCAGGTGAGGCGCGGCTGCCCCGAATCCTGATCATTCCCGAACGCCGCCCAGTATCCTTCCTGCTTGTTCTGCTCGTTGGGAATCGAGCCTTCGACGACCAGAATGAACGGGCCCAGCTCTCCGCGCTCGGCGCGGCGGAAGGGCGCGAGGAACTCCTCGCCGTTTTGGGCGGAGAGAACGGGGTTGTGCAGACGAACCTTGGGGATTCCCGGAATGGCGCCCAGCAGCACGTCCTCGATGCTGGGCTGGGTCGCCGCCGTCATCGCGATCGTATCGCCGTCGCAGCCCAGCCCCGCGGTGATCCACAGGACGTCGATCTCGGAAATCCGCTCCCCCGCTTGCGCCACGTTATTCGCTCCCCGGTGGACGGCCCTCCCGGTCCTGCGGTACACCGCGCAGGCTAACGGGTAGCAGGTGAGGCGCGGGCGTACAAGGCTTCTGGATGTGTCGTCGGCTGAGTTCCTCGCATCACCTGGCCGGCAATACGTAAAATGCGCCCAGTATCGCCCCGTAGATGAGGTGCCCCACCAGCACCGACACCGGCGTCTGATACCCATAATTGAGCGCGAGAAATCCCGGCGGCTCGAGCTGCCGCGTCACCGTGGGCCCCTTCTCCTCGCTCGCCATTCGCGGATGGAGCCCCGGCAGGATGCGCATACCCACCGTCAGCACGAAGAGCGCCTGCACAATCCCGATCAACCCACCCGCCCACCAGGTCGCGACACCCCACGCCCGGAATGCGGCGACGTACACGAGCGAGAAGATCCATCCGTTCAACAGATGAATCCCGAAGCCGATGAGCTTGGCCCGGTCGCGGCTCGGCGTGAACATCGCGCCCAGCATGTAGGGGAGGTTCATGCGGGTGAGCCTCAACTCCTGGCTGCCGCCCATCACCGTGGTGAGCGCCAGCGTCGCGACGAAGCTCCACAACACCCAGCTCGCCCAGTTCACACCCGCAACTCCTTCGAATCGGATTCCTGCCGCTTGGGCGGGACGTGGTGCTCGACGGGCGCCTCGCCTTCCCGCCGCCGCACGATCGACAGCGCCGCGTTGATGACCCCGAGGTGGGTGAACGCCTGCGGAAAGTTGCCCAGCGCCGCGCCGGTCGACGGATCGATCTCCTCGGCGAAGAGCCCCACGTCGTTGGCGTAGCCGCAGAGCCGCTCGAACAGCTCGCATGCCTCGTCCACCGTCCCGCCGCCGAGCGCCAGATACTCGGCGCCCCAGAAGCCGCAGACGCCGAAGGCGCCCTCGGCCGGCTTGCCGTCGACCTCGTAGTGATAGCGACGGAGCAGCACGTTGTCGGGGCCGGCGCCGAGCCGCTCGCGGATGCATCGGTAGGTCCCTCGCATCCGGTCCGAGGCGGCCGGCGCAAAGCCGTACCACGCGAAAAGCAGCAGCGTCGCGTCGACCCTCTCCCCGTCGAGCTCGGCGACGTAGCTCTGCAACTCCGGACTCCACGCGCGCGATTCGACTTGCTGTCGAATGCGCTCCCGGTTCTCCGCGAGCAGCGCGGCCGGTGCGTCGTCCAGATGGCCCTGCTCGTGCAGCCGGAGCAATCGGTCGAGCGCGGTCCAGCAGAGCACCCGCGAGTGGGTGTGGTGGCCCCGTCCGGTGCGCGGCTCCCAGATGCCTTCGTCCCGCTCGTCCCAGTGGCGGCACACGTAGTTGCCGAAGTCGCAGAGCAGCCGCTCACTGTCGTGGTCGAGCGTGCCGCCCTCGCGGACGAAGTGCGTCACCGCGTCCACCACCTCGCCGTAGACGTCGAGCTGCCGCTGCTCGGCCGCCGCGTTGCCGATGCGCACCGGCCGCGAGCCGCAATAGCCGTCGAGCCGGTCGAGGCAGCGTTCGGGATGCGGCTCGTTGCCGTGCACGTCGTAGAGCACGCGGAGCCTGGGTTGGGTAAGGCGAGTCGCCTGCAGGAGCCATTCGACGAATGCATGCGCCTCGTCGCGATAGCCCAGGCCGAAGAGCGCGCGCACCGTGAGCGACGCGTCGCGCAGCCAGCAGTAGCGGTAGTCCCAGTTGAGCGGGCCGCCGATCCGCTCGGGCAGCGAGGTCGTGGGCGCGGCCACCACCGCGCCCGACGGCGCGTACACCAGGAGCTTGAGCGCGAGCGCGCTCCGGATCACTTCCTCGCGGCAGGGACCCTCGTAGCAAATTCGCTCGGCCCACTCGCGCCACCACTCGGCCGTGCGTGCGATGGCCGCGCGCGAGTGCTCGCCGAAGGGCGGGAGCACGGCCGGACCCCGGGAGGCAAACGTGAGCGACGCGTGGGCGGAGCCGCCCGCGCGGAGGTGTACGGATCCGCGCGCGCTGTTCTCGTTGGTGAGCTCGAGCGGGAAATCGGCGCGAAGTGCCAGCAGCCCGGCGCCGGCCTCGACCCGCACGCCGAGCTTGCCGGCGTTCCGGATGCGCGCGGGCTCGAGGCCGTAGCCGGGACGCGGCTCGAACAGCAGCGCGACGTCCACCTCGCCGCGCTCGCACTCGATGAGCCGGAGGATTTCGTGCTCCGGCATGAGCAGGTGTTTCTTGTCCTCCTCGGACGCCACCGGCATGAGGTCGGTGATCGAGATCGTACCCGTGCTCGTGTGGAACCGGGTCCGGAGGACGTTGGTGTGCTCGATGTACTCGCGCTGGCTCCGGAACGGCTCCGCCGGCGCGATGCGCCAGCGACCGGCCCCGGGGTCGAGGATGGCACCGAGCAGGGAGGGGCTGTCGAACCGGGGCCAGCAGAGCCAGTCGATCGAGCCGTCGCGGCCGACGAGGGCGGCGGATCGGCCGTCGCCGATCAGGGCGTAGTCTCCGATGGCGTTCACGGCTAGGAATCTAGCCCGGCCGGCTGGCGCCTCGCGGTCGCCCGATACACATTCGAGCACCCTATCCGCCGAGGTCCCGTGGCCGACGTCCCCGAGGCGCTCGCCGGCGCGCTTAGCGATCGCTACCGCCTCGAGCGCGAGCTCGGTCGCGGCGGCATGGCCGTCGTGTTTCTCGCCCACGACCTGAAGCACGACCGCCCGGTCGCGCTCAAGGTCCTCCACGCCGACCTCGCCGCGGCACTCGGCACCGAGCGCTTCCAGCGCGAGATCCGCTTCGCCGCCCGCTTGCAGCACCCGCACATCCTCTCGGTCTACGACTCGGGCGAAGCGGCTGGCCGCCTCTGGTTTACCATGCCGTTCGTGGACGGCGAATCGCTCCGCGACCGACTTCGCCGCGCCGGCAGACTGGACCTGGGCGACGCGCTCCGCGTCGCCCGCGAAGCGGCCGAGGCGCTGGCCTTCGCCCACGAGCACGGAGTGGTGCACCGGGACATCAAGCCGGAAAACATCCTGCTCACCCGCGACGGCAACACGCTCGTTGCCGACTTCGGGATCGCGCGCGCCGTGGGCTCCGAGGCGGGCGAGCAGCTTACCGCAACCGGCATGAGCGTCGGCACGCCCGCGTACATGAGCCCCGAGCAGGCGGCCGGCGCGACCGAGCTCGATGGGCGGAGCGACCTCTACAGCCTGGGCTGCGTCGCGTACGAGATGCTCACCGGCGAGCCACCCTTCACCGGCACGACGCCGCAGTCGGTCATCGCCAAACGGTTCACCGATCCCGCGCCGCCGGTGGCGAAGCTGCGCGACCAGGTGCCGGAGGCGGTCGAGGCCGCCGTGGCGAAGGCCCTGAAGCGCGAGCCGGTGGATCGCTTCGCGACTGCGGGTGAATTCGCGACCGCGCTGACGGCCCCGTCGGGCGCCACGTTTGCCGCGGCGCGGCCTCGCGCGCGGAGACCCGCGATTGTCGTCGCCATTGCCGTGCTCGCGGTGATGGTGGGCGCCGCGGTGCTCGCCGCGCGCCGGCTGCCGATCCGCGGCCGCGAGGGCGCCGAAGTCCGCTGGGCCTCCACTGAAGCCGCGCCGCTCATCCGCCTGCTCGCGGACAGCGGCCGTTGGGACTCGGCGTACGCAGTGGCGATGCGGGCACATGCGGCGCGGCCTCGCGACGCTGCGCTCGACAGCCTCTGGCCCAGGTTCTCCGACACGCTCACGATCCGGACGGAGCCGGCGGGCGCCCGGGTCTACTGGAAGCACTACGCCCGCCCGACCGAGCCCGGCATCCTGCTCGGCACCACGCCGATCGCCGCGGCACACCTTCCCCACCGGATCTCACGGCTTCACATCGAGCAGCCGGGACGGCCGGGGCTCGACGTACTGATCTGGCCGAGCCTCTCGGCCCGCGCGCCGTATCATCTCGCGAGCGACACTGCGCCGGACATCGGCATGGTGCGCGTCCCCGGCGGCGGCACCGATCTCAACCTTCCCGGCCTCGACCACATCGACTCGCTGGTGCTCGGCGACTATCTCATCGGACGCTTCGAGGTCACAAACAAGGAGTTCAAGCGCTTCGTCGACGCCGGCGGCTACACGCGTCACGAGCTCTGGAAGTACCCGTTCGAGACCGGCGGCCGCACGCTCACATGGAGCGACGGTATCGCGCGCTTCGTCGACAAGACCGGCCGCCCCGGCCCGTCCATGTGGGTAGGCGGCGCCTTTCCTGAGGGGATGGGCGACGAGCCGGTCACCGGCGTGAGCTGGTACGAGGCCGAGGCGTACGCGGCGTTCGCCGGTGCGGAGCTCCCGAGCATCTTTCACTGGAGCCGAGCGGCGTTCACGTGGGGCGGCGCCGCCATCGTGCCTCTCAGCAACTTCGCCGGCCGTGGGCTATCCCCCGTCGGCAAGTACCAGGGCGTCGGGCCCTATGGCTCCGTCGACATGGCGGGCAACGCGCGCGAGTGGTGCTTCAACGGGACCGGCTCTGAGCGCTACATCCTGGGCGGCGGGTGGAACGATCCCACCTATGCGTTCAACGACGCGTACGCGCAGGACCCGTTCGATCGGACCGCGACCAACGGATTCCGCGTCGTCCGCTATCTCTCCGACGAAAACCTCGCCGCGGCGGAGCGGCCGATCGTGCGCGACTTCCGCGACTTTTCGAAGGAGCGCCCGGTGTCAGACCAGGTATTCGCCGCCTACCGGCGGATGTACGACTACGATCGCACCAGGCTGAATGCGGTCGTCGATACCACCGACGAGGTGACCGACGACTGGATACGCGAGAAGGTCTCGTTCGACGCCGCCTACAACCACGAGCGGATGGCCGCGTACCTCTACCTTCCGAAGCACGGCAAGCCGCCGTATCAGGCGGTGGTGTTCTTCCCCGGCTCCAACGCGATCCACGGCCGCTCATCGGCGCACGAAATCACGGAAAGCGCGTTCGACTTCATCATTCAGAGCGGCCGCGCCGTCATCCACCCGATCTATCTCAGCACCTACGAGCGGCACGACAGCCTCCACAGCGACTACCCGGACGAGAGCAACTTCTACAAGGAGCACGTGATCGCCTGGGCCAAGGACATGCGCCGCTCGATCGACTACCTCGGCACCCGGGCGGACATCGATACCTCGAGGGTGGCGTACTACGGCGTGAGCTGGGGCGGCTACCTGGGCGGACTCATGCCGGCCGTGGAGCCCCGGTTCAAGACGGTGGTGCTGCTGGTGGCGGGGCTCGAGTACCAGCGCGCGCTGCCCGAGGTGGAACCGATCAATTATCTGCCGCACATCACGGTGCCGGTTCTCATGCTGAACGGCCAGTACGATCACTACTTTCCGGTCGAGACCGCGCAGCGCCCGATGTTCCGCCTGCTCGGCACCCCGCCCGACCGGAAGCGGCAGGTGATCGCCGAGGGCGGGCACTTCGTGCCGCGAACGCAATTGGTAAGGGAGACGCTGGACTGGTTGGATCGGTGGCTCGGGCCCGTGCGCTGAGGGCTGGCGGCGCTCGATTTGCCGTTCACCTCATGCTGGTCGCCACTCCTCGAACGAACAGGTCGTCCCACAGTTGAATGCTGACGACGCCGAGCAGCTCTTTTCCGAACCGCGCCTCGCCGCTGTTATGGCACTCCAGCATGGAGCGGATCGCCTTGGGCTTGAAATAGCCTTTGTCCCGAAGGCTCGGCTCCGACAAGGCCTGGCTGGCGAATTCAGGCAGGCGTTGTTTCCACGGCCAGTGGGGGGCGGCCAGTCCCCGCTTCTTTCGCTTCAGAATTTCCGCCGGCAGATCTTTCTCCAGCGCCCGGCGGAGAATGTGCTTTTCGTCCAGCCAGCGGATCTTGAGCCTTGCCGGAATCCGGCCGCAGAACTCGACGAATTCGTGATCCAGGAACGGGACGCGGGCCTCGAGCCCGTACGCCATCGTTCCCGCGTCCAGCGTCCGGATGACGTAATCGGTCATGCGCGTATTGATCTCCCAGTACTGTGTCTGCGCAAGCCGGTGCCAGTGATGAAATCCGTCCGGGACGCGAAGGGGTTCGACAGCCTGCTGGTCCGGCCCGCTCTCCGCCCCGCACCGTTCGCCGAAGATTCCCGCCACCGGTTTCCGGGATGCATTGTCGATGATGCGCATGTATCGCTCCTGAGTCATTGCTGAAGGAGCCGAAAAGGCGCGGCAGTGTCCTGGCCACTTCCGTCTCAAGAGCGGCATGCCCGCGACGAAGCGACGCAACCCGAGCGGCAGCCCCAAGAACGGCCCCAGCATTTTCTCGATCCGATGCCAGTGGTAGCCGCCGAAGACTTCATCCGATCCTTCGCCCGTCAGAACGGTTTTCACGTGCCGGGCGGCCGAGTGCGCGAGCTGCAGGTGGGGGATTCCGCCCGCGGAGAGGTTCGGATCCTCCTGGTGCCAGATGAGCTTCGGCAGCAGATCGAACGCCGCCGTCGTACAGGTCGTAACGTGACTGGATAGGTCGTAACCAGCGTAGTCGGCCAGAATTCTCTGTTGTCCTACCTCGTCGTAAGCCGGATCCTCGAATCGCACCGAGAATGTGTGGACGGGATCCGGAAGCTGCCGGCTCATCAGGCTCGCCATCGCACTCGAATCGATGCCGCTGCTCAGGTACGACCCGAGAGGTACGTCGCTTCTCAGGTGCAACGTCACAGCCTCTCCCAACTTGCCGCGTAGCGCGGACGCCCAGTCTTCGGGGCTCTGGCGCAGGTCCTCCTCACCCTGAGGAGGAAACGAGAGATCCCAGTAACGTCTGGTTGTGATCCGCCCCGCTTCGTAGAGGAGATAGTGCGCCGGCAAGAGCCGTCGAACGCTGGTCAACAACGTGTGCGGCGCCAGGAGAAAACCCGTTTCGAAGAGTTCGCGGATCGCACGCCCGTCCACTCTTCGTTCGACGGAGTCCGCGGCCAGGATCGCTTTGTATTCCGAACCGAAGTACAGAGCGTCGGCTGTGACGGCATAGCTCAGCGGCTTGATCCCGAACCGGTCTCTGGCCAGCATGAGCCGGCGGCGGCGCGAGTCCCACAATGCGAAGGCAAACATCCCTCGCAGCCGATCCAGACAACCCACCCCGTGGTCCTCATACAGGTGGACGATGACCTCGACGTCCGAGCGGCTCCGAAAGCGGTGGCCGGCAGACTCCAGGCTCCGCCGCAGCTCCCGGTAGTTGTAGATCTCCCCGTTGCATACGACGGTGATGCTCCCGTCTTCGTTGGACATCGGCTGGTCGCCGCCCTCGAGATCGATGATGCTGAGCCTGCGGAAGCCGAGGCCGATCCCGTCCTCGAGGAAGTACCCCTGTCCATCCGGCCCGCGGTGCGACAGCATCCCGGTCATCCGCCGAATCGTGCCGGCGTCGGCCGGCATCCCGGGATCCGCGTATGCGACGCCGCACAAACCGCACATAGTCGCTCCTGCCCTAACGTTGGTAGACCGCCGCGCCGCCGACATATGTCGCGAGCACGTGCGTGCCGAGGATCTCCTCCGGTGCCGCGGTCATGATGTCGCGATCGAGCACGGTGAAATCGGCGTATTTGCCCGGGCTCAGCGTGCCCATCACCTGCTCCTCGAACGCCGCGTACGCCGCCCACCGCGTCATCGACGCCAGCGCCTCGTCGCGCGTCATCCGCTGCGCCGGATACCAGCCGCCCGGCGGCTGGTTGGCTTCGTTCTGGCGCGTGATGGCCGAGTGGAAGGTGCGCAGCGGATTCACCGGCTCGACCGGCGTGTCGGTTCCATTCGGGATGATGACGCCGGTCGCGAGCAGCGACCGCCAGGCATACGCGCCCTTGATGCGCTCGGGGCCGAGCCGCCGCTCGGCCCAGGGCATGTCGCTGGTCGCGTGGGTCGCCTGCATCGAAGGAATGACGCCGAGCTGCGCGAAGCGCGGGATGTCCGCGGGGCTCAGCACCTGTGCGTGCTCGATGCGGAACCGGTGGTCCTTGACGGCCACTTCCGCGAGCGCCGACGCGTAGGCATCGAGCGCCACGCGGTTGCCGCGGTCGCCGATGGCATGGGTGGCGACCTGGAATCCCGCGCGGAGGGCGCGCACCGCCACGTCGCGCAGGTGGGCGGGCGGGTTGCGGAGCAGCCCGACGTTGGCCGGATCGTCGCTGTAGGGCGCGAGCAGCGCCGCGCCGCGGGAGCCGAGCGCGCCGTCGGCGTAGAGCTTGACGGCGCGGATCCAGAGATGGCCGCCGTAGAGCGCGCTCAGCGGCCCGCGGGCGAATGCGTGAGCAAGTGCGGCGGAGTCGTCCGCCACCATCGCATAGACACGAAGCGTGAGGCGGCGGTCTTTCGCGAGCGCCTCGAGCCGCGCGAGCACGCGCTCGGGCTCGCCGGGGTCGTGCACGCTCACGAGCCCCCACCGCTCTGCCTCGGCTTGTCCGGCGAGCAGCGCCGCATCGATCTCGGCGTCCGAGAGCGGCGGCACCGCGCGCTCGATGAGCGACTTCGCATTGTCCACGAACACTCCGGTGGGCTCCCGGCTCCCAGGCTTCCGCTCGATGCGGCCGCCGGCCGGATCGGGCGTCGCCGCCGTGACACCGGCGAGCGCCATCGCCTTCGCGTTCGCGAGCAGTGCGTGGCCGTCCACGCGCGTGAGCATCACCGGATGGTCGGACACGGCGCGGGAGAGCGCGTCGTGGATGGGGAACGCGCGATCCGGCCAGCGATTCTGGTCCCACCCGCGGCCGATGATCCACTGCCCCGGCGGCGTCGCCCGCGCGCGGGCCGCGACGCGCGCGATCACCTCGTCGTAGGTGGCGGTGCCGGTGAGATCGACGTTGTGGAGAAAGGTGCCCAGATTGAGCAGGTGGGCGTGCGCATCGGCGAGGCCGGGAAGGATCGTGCGGCCCGGGAGGTCGAGCACGCGAGTGGCGGGGCCGCGGAGCGCGAGCGCGCCGGCACGATCGCCGACGAACACGATGCGGCCGCCGCGGGCGGCAAAGGCCTGCGCGGCGGGGTGGATCGTGTCGGCCGTGTAGATGTGGCCGGCGGTCACGATCAGATCTGCCGGCGCGGCGTGATTCGGCAGCATGGGCCGCGTGCCGCTGCTGGCCGTCATGGCGAGCGCCGCGGCTGCCAGCGCGGGCGAGAAGGCGAGTCGACTGTGCATGGTGGTACCGACAAGCTAATACGACCCGAACCGCTCGAAGCGATACGCCACCTCCGGCCCGCCTTCCCCTTCGTACGCGAGCCGCGCGACGAGCAGCGCGAACGGCTCCCCCATCGAGCTTCCGCCGGCTGCGCGCGTGGCTGAACACATCGGTCATTCATCACCCTCACGGTGCAGCGCGGCCCATACGTTTCTCCCGAGACGCCCGTGAGGACCTCTCACGCTCGAGGCGTCGGCGAGGAGGAGCTGATGGCGAGCGATGCAACTTTGCGCGTGCTGCCTGGCGAAGGTCTGGTGGACGAGCTGGAGCACACGATCGAGGGCGAGGTGCGGTTCGATCGAGGCAGCCGCGCGCTCTACGCCACCGACCTGTCGGTCTACCGCCAGGTCCCGATCGGCGTGGTGATCCCCCGAAATCTGAACGACGTGATCCGCACCGTCGCGGCCTGCCGCCGGCGCGGAGTGCCGATTCTCTCCCGCGGGTGCGGCACCAGCCTGTCCGGCCAGTGCTGCAACGTCGCCGTCGTGATCGACTTCTCCAAGTACCTTCATCGGGTCGTGGAGCTCGATCCCGAGCGCGGCGCCTGGGTCGAGCCCGGGGTGATCTGCGATCAACTGATCCAGGCGGCCGAGCCGAACGGGCTCACCCTGGCACCCGATCCCGCCACCCACAAGTACTGCACGCTCGGCGGCATGATCGGCAACAATTCCTGCGGCGCGCACTCGGTGATGGGCGGCAAGACGGTGGACAACGTCGAGGAGCTGGAGATCCTCACGTACGACGGACTCCGCCTCCGGGTGGGAAAGACCGACGACGCCGAGCTGGAGCGGATCATTCGGGCCGGCGGGCGCCGGGGCGAGATCTACCAGCGCATGCGAGCGCTCCGCGACCGCTACGCCGACCAGATCCGCGCGCGCTTTCCTCGCATTCCCCGACGGGTGTCGGGCTACAATCTCGACGAGCTGCTGCCGGAGAACGGGTTCCACGTGGCCCGGGCGCTGGTCGGCTCCGAGAGTACCCTCGTGGTCGTGCTCGGCGCGAGAATGCGTCTGGTTCCGAGTCCTCCGTGCCGAGCGCTGCTCGTCATCGGCTACGCCGAGCCCTGGCTCGCGGCCGACCGGGTGCCCGAAATCCTCGAGACTGGTCCGATTGCGCTGGAAGCGTTCACCCGCCATGTGATCGACAACATGATCCGGAAGGGCAAGCCGCACGCGGGCGCTCGACTTCTCCCCGAGGGCAACACCTGGCTCCTGGTGGAGTTCGGCGGCAGCACGTCGGCCGACGCGGTCGGCCGCGCGCGCGAAGCGATGGCGAAGATCGAGGCCGCGGGCGACCACCGCGAGATGCGGCTGCTGGAGGATCGGGCCGAGCAGAACCTGGTCTGGCACATTCGCGAGGCCGGCGTCGGCGCGAGCCGGGTGCCGGGCGTCGAGAATGCGTGGCCCAGTTGGGAGGACTCCGCGGTCGCGCCGGAAAAGCTGGGCGCGTACCTGCGGGACTTCATCAAGCTGCTCGACCGCTATCACTACCGCTATACCCTGTTCGGCCACTTCGGGCAGGGCTGCGTGCACATGCGATTCGCCTACGACACCAAGACGGTCGAGGGGGTAAAGCGCTACCGAGCCTTCATGGAGGATGCGGCCGATCTGGTGGTCCGCTACGGCGGCTCGCTCTCCGGCGAGCACGGCGACGGCCAGGCGAAGGGCGAGCTCCTGCCCAAGATGTTCGGCGCCGAGCTGATGGAAGCGTTTCGGGAGTTCAAGCGGATCTGGGATCCCGAGTGGAAAATGAATCCGGGCAAAGTGATCGACGCCTACCCGCTCGACTCCAACCTCCGGCTCGGCCCCGACTATCACCCGCGGGTAGTCAACACGCACTTCAAGTTTCCTGACGATCACGGCAGCATGAGCCAGGCGACGGAGCGCTGCTTCGGCGTGGGCCTCTGCCGCCGGCTCGACGCCGGCACGATGTGTCCGAGCTTCAAGGCCACGCGCGAGGAAATGCACACCACGCGGGGCCGGGCCCACCTGCTCTTCGAGATGCTTCGGGGCGAGGTGCTTCCCGACGGCTGGCGCGACGAGCACGTAAAGGAGGCGCTCGACCTCTGCCTCGCCTGCAAGGGATGCAAGAGCGACTGCCCGGTGTCGGTGGACATCGCCACGTACAAGGCCGAATTCCTCTCCCACTACTACGATGGCAGGCTCCGTCCATTGCGGGCGTACGCGCTCGGCCTCGTATCGGAGTGGTCTCGTCTTGCCGCGCGCGCGCCCGGGCTCGCCAATCTGCTCACCCAGACTCCCGCCCTCGCTCAGCCGGTGAAGGCGCTGCTCGGCCTCGCGCCGGAGCGCAGACTCCCGCCGTTCGCGCCGGGCACCTTCCAGGCATGGTTCCGGCGGCGGAGGCCACGCAACGCCGACGGGCCGCGGGTCGTGTTGTGGCCCGACACGTTCAACAACCACTTCCATCCGGAGACGGCGGAGGCGGCGGTGGAAGTGCTCGAGGCCGCGGGCCATCGGGTGCTCGTGCCGGCGGGTACGGTATGCTGCGGCCGTCCGCTCTACGACTACGGCATGCTCGACCGCGCCGCGCGGCGGCTGGACCACATGCTGGCGACGCTGCGCCCGATGATCCGGGCCGGGGTTCCGGTCGTCTGCCTGGAGCCGAGCTGCGCCGCCGTGTTCCGGGACGAGCTGCTCGGCATCCGGCCAAACGACGAGGACGCCAAGCGGCTCAGCGCGCAGACGTTCCTGCTGGGCGAGTTCCTCGCGCGGTCGGACGACTTCAAATCCCCCCGACTCGCTGGCAAAGCGATCGTACACGCCCACTGTCACCAGAAGGCCATCTCGGACGCGGACGCCGATCAGAAGATTCTGCGCGCGCTCGGGCTCGAGGTGGACGTGCTCGACGCCGGCTGCTGCGGACTGGCGGGATCGTTCGGCTACGAGCGGGACCACTACGAGGTTTCCATGCGGGCCGGCGAGCATGTCCTGCTGCCCGCCGTGCGTCACGCGGCGCGGAGCACGATCATCGTCGCCGACGGGTTCAGCTGCCGCACCCAGATCGCGCACGCCACCGAACGCCGAGCGCTGCACCTGGGGCAGGTGATCCAGATGGCAATGCGCGAGGGCCGGTGGCCGGAGCAGCGCGCGCCGGCCAGCACGAGGCGCGCGGCGCTCGGGGCGCTCACGGTCGGCGGCGTGCTCGCCGGCGGCGCGGGATGGGTGGCTCGGAACCGCCGGCGCCGCCATGCCCGGGCCGGGTGACCTCTGGCATCTCGTAGTCGCTTTTTTCGCCGGCCTGGGCGGCGGCGCGATGAACGCGCTCGCGGGCGGCGGCACCAATCTTTCCTTTCCGGCCCTCGTGTGGCTCGGCCTCCCGGCGATTCAGGCCAACGCGACCAGCGCGGTCGCGCTCTGGCCCGGCAGCGCGGCGGGAGCCTGGGGTTTTCGCAAGGAAGCCGAGCAGGCCCGCCGCTGGTGGTTCTGGCTTCTGGTGCCCTCGCTCATCGGTGGCGCGGTGGGCGCGTATCTCCTGATTCACACGCCGCCACAATTCTTCAAGTCGCTCGCGCCGTGGCTGGTGATCGCATCGAGCGCGCTGATCGCCGCGGAGCCGGCGATCACCCGGCGGCTCGATCCGAAAGGGCATGGCCACCGGTCGAACACGTGGCGCGTGGTCGCGCTGGCCGTGCAGTTGCTCGTGGCGGTCTACGGCGGGTATTTCGGCGCGGGGCTCGGAATTCTCATTCTCACCGCGCTCGGCTTTCTCGGGCTCAGCGACATCCGCCAGGCCAACGCGCTCAAGAACCTGTTCAGCCTCGCCATCAAGGGCGTCGCGGTGATCTATTTCATCATCGTCGCGGAGGTCAGCTGGACGCCCGCCGTGATCATGGCGGTTGGTGCGGTGATCGGCGGCTATGCTGCGGCGCGCCTCGGCCGCAAGCTGGCCGAATCCACCATGCGGTGGGTGGTCACGGGGATCGGCGTCGCGGTGGGGATCGCCATGCTTGTAAAGCTGGCGGATTGACGCGGCGGCGCAGTGACTTTTCGCGATGGCCCCCTTCCTTTCACGCGCGGGGTGCACGGATGAGCAACGTCCCACCGGATCGCATGCCGACTCACACCGCCCAGTGGGACGGATTCACCTTCCACCACCGCAACGACCCCGAATTCGAGCTCCTCGCGCGGGAGATCTTCGAAGGAGGAGAGTACTCGTTCGACTGTGACAAGAGCGATCCGGTCATCCTGGATTGCGGGAGCCACATCGGCCTGGCCGTGGCCTGGTTCAAGCGGCGCTTTCCGCGGGCGCGCATCTTCGCGTTCGAGCCGGACCCCGAGACGTTCCGGCTCCTCGTGGCCAATGTCGCCGCGAACGGATTCGAGGGAGTCGAGCTGCTCAACCTTGCCGTCTCCTCCCGGCGGGGCACGGCTCGGCTGTTCGGAGATTTCGGTGCTGCGGCCCCGATGGCCTCCGCCCACTCGCTGCGACAGGACTGGGGCACCCAGAGATCGGATCAATGGATTCCCGTGAACACGGTTCCCCTGGCCGACTACATCGAAGGGCGCATCGACTATCTCAAGCTCGACATCGAGGGAATGGAGATGGAGGTGATGCAGTCGATCGAACCGCGCCTCCACCTCGTCCGGGCACTCGGTCTCGAGTTTCATGGCACCGGCCCCGATGCTGCCGACGACGAGGAGGACCTGATCCGGCTGCTGCGCGGATGCGGATTCCAGGTCTCGGTCACCCGCAAGCCGAGATCCATCTTCCCGCCCGACATCGACGCCTGGGTGAAGCGCGTTCAGCCGTACCTCTCGACGATCAAGGCGACCCGCCCGCCGGCCTCCGCCGCATGAGCAGCAGATACGCGAAGAAGCTCGGACCGAAGTACTTGGTGCCGGCGCGGGGCTCGTCATGGCGATATCATGATTCCCGCGGGCGCGCTGTGCACACGCTCGAGAGACGAGGGGATCATGCAGAAACGGAAACTCGGCAGCGGCAATCTGGAAGTCTCGGCCATCGGCTATGGCGCCATGGGGCTCAGCTTCGGCTACGGCCCGGCGACGGATCGCGCGGAGGCGATCCGGGTGATCCGCGCGGCCGTCGAGCGCGGCGTCACCTTCTTCGACACGGCGCAGGTGTACGGGCCGTTCGCGAACGAGGAGCTGGTGGGCGAAGCCCTCGCGCCGTTCCGCGAGCAGGTGGTGATCGCCACCAAGTTCGGGTTCGAGTTCGACGACGCGGGGCGTGAGGTAGGACTCAACAGTCGCCCCGAGTACATCAGGCCGATGACCGAGGGCTCGCTCCAGCGGCTTGGCGTCGAGATCATCGACCTGTATTATCAGCACCGGGTGGACCCGAACGTGCCGATCGAGGACGTCGCGGGGACGGTGAGGGACCTGATCCGGGAAGGCAAGGTGAAGCACTTCGGCCTCTCGGAGGCCGGCGTGCGGACCATCCGGCGCGCACATGCGGTGCAGCCGGTCACGGCGGTCCAGAGCGAATACTCGCTCTGGTGGAGAGAGCCTGAGGCGGAAGTGTTACCCGCGCTCGAGGAGCTCGGGATCGGCTTCGTTCCGTTCAGTCCGCTTGGGCGGGGCTTTCTCACTGGAAAGATCGACGCGACCACAAGCTTCGACAGCTCTGATTTCCGCAACACCGTACCGCGCTTCTCGGCGGAAAACCGGAAGGCGAATCAGGCGGTGGTGGACATGGTGGGCAGGATCGCGGGAAAGAAGCGCGCGACGCCCGCGCAGATCGCGCTCGCCTGGGTGCTGGCGCAGGAGCCGTGGATCGTTCCGATCCCGGGGACCACCAAGCTGGATCGCCTGGAAGAGAACCTGGGCGCGGCCGCCGTCGAGCTCACACCCGATGACCTTCGTGAGATCGACGCCGCCGTCGCAGCGGTCACGG